>JBIPNX010000071.1:0-8393 GCA_044378145.1 Flavobacteriales bacterium
TTGCCTGGGCTAATACTCTTTTCGGAGAGCTGATAGTAAAACTCTATAACGAGAAGCCTGAGTTGCTGAAGCAGGTGTTCTAGTTTGGTAGTTAAATAATAAGTAACTTAGGGTGTATGTCTTCAAACCAAAGTGTACTTTTTGAGTTAAAAAAAGTTGGACACTTTCGGATTTAAAATTACATAAATTTTGTTTTGTTGTTAATTAAGATTTTTACTGGTTGTTTTTTCGTTTGGCTGAGGTAAGCTAGCCTCCGTTCATTAAGAGTTTTTAGCTTTATTTTTCTTCTGTTTTCTATTGTTTTAGCAGCTTTTCCATAATACATATCAGCCGGGGTAACATTCTGTAATGATTCATGGTAGCGTTCGTAATTGTAGTAATGTACAAAGCGTTTTAATGCTCCTTCCAGTTCCATTGGGCTGTAATAAATATCAAGTTTAACTACGTTTTTCATGCTGCGGTGGTAACGCTCTATTTTGCCCTGGGTTTGAGGATGGTTAGCCCTGCCCCTAACGTGTTGTATGCTTTGCGACTGTAGATAGGCTTTAAAGTCATTAGCAATGTAGCAAGATCCGTTATCACTTAACAAACGGGGCTTTTGGTCTACCTTTAGACTTGATTTTACCATAGCCTGATTAAGAGTGTCTTCTACGTCTGTTGATTTCATTGACTTACAAAGCTGCCAATGCACAATAAATCGGCTGTAATCATCCAAAACAGTACTTAGGTAATACCAGCCCCAGCCCGGTATTTTAAAGTAGGTAAAATCTGTTTGCCACATTTCATTTACCCGCACTGTTTTATCGCTAAATTCATCCGAAGCCCTTATCAAATCAAAGGCAGGTGGCTGTATAAGCCCTTTAACTTTTAGAACCCTATACACAGAACTTTCTGATACAAAGCGTTTGTAGGTATCTGTAAACAAACAGGCCACCTCGCGTGGCGAACGCTCTGGATATTCTAAAGCAAGCTCCACAACGCCCTGCTTTTCTTCTTCAGGTATTTGATTCCAATACTGCCTGCGCCTTCCCGGCCTATTGGCCAGCCCATCATAACCACCTGTCAAGTAAGCATTATACCATTGGTAAAAGGTACTTTTATGGATACCTAGCTCTTTTAAGGTATCATTCACGCCTTGTTCTGACTTTTCCACAAGCTGTATCACCTCAAATTTCTCACTCTGGTTTAACCGCATATAACGTTGCATTTGTGGGTTTAATCCAACCCGGTTAAACTTTTTTTAAGCAATTCATTATGCAGATATAAATCGGCCAGGGCTTTCTTTAGGTTGTCATTCTCTTTCTTCAAATCCAAAACCTCTGTACCATTAGCATTACGCTCTGTATCGCCAATTAAACGCTTTTTACCAGCCTCTAAGAAGTCTTTACTCCATTTGTAATATACGCTATCATTAATCCCGTATTTTCGGCAGATGTTAGCTATGGTGTCTTCTCCCCGCAACCCTTCTAAGACTATACGTATCTTTTCTTCAGCATTGTAGGTCTTTTGCGTCCTGCGTTTAATGTCTTTTATTAAACCACTTTCTTTAGGACCTCGTTTCTTGTAACCATTTGTGTTTGATTCCATTTTCTTGTTGTTTTTTACTATTGTTAAACTTAAGAAAATGTCCAAGATTTATCATCCTACTTTAGTACACTTTGGTTTGACGTTATACAATGAGGGCGAACTTTATGTGTTTGAAAACAATAAAATTAAACCTACTACAAAAAATGGATATAACAAGATTTGCCAAATAGTAAGAAAAGAATTTATTAACCAATACATTGATAAAGTAAACTAAAACTATGAACATAACACTAGAAAATTTGGTAAAGCTTGATGAATCGACCATCAAAGCGATTTTGGATGAAATAAGTAAAAACCCATCAATCGTACTTCCTTGGTATAAAACAAAATCTGAAATACTGGAACTGATTGATGATTTAGAAGACAACGACTCTTTTATAGAAGTAAAGAATACTATTGAGAGTGGTTTGTCCTTTAAAATGGATGATTGTATGGAATATAATGTTCCGGAATGGGTTTAATTTGATAAAGCAACGATATGAATAATGTTACAGAGAAATTCGGTGAAGGCAGAACAATCATAAGAAGAATTTATTTAGAAGAGATGGAGCAGACTTGGTCTGAATGCGTTGAAAAGTATGGCTTAGAATGGGAACAGAAGAATAAAAAGGAAGATTGGATAACAGGTATTAAAAGATCAACTTGTTGTTTTAATAAAATTTGGGACGAAGAAGAAGGTTGTTGGATTGAGTTTGAAGATTGGTTAGATTTTATTTTTTCTAAATAGTCACATTTATAGAGTAGAGGTTTTATTGTGGGAAACTTTTTAGCTGAAAACCGCTATATTCCTCCGTTATACGGGGTTTCCTCCTTAATTTTAGCATATCAAACACACCAAGCTAAAATTGTGGATTATGGAAGTTTTATATTGTAGAGTTTCAACATTAGACCAAAAGACAGACCGACAAAGAGTAAATGAAAAGGATTTTCATTACGTTGTTGAAGATAAATGTTCGGGTGCTATTCCTTTCTTTGATAGACCAGGGGGACAAGAAATCAAAAAATTAGTAGAAGAAGGTATCCTGACTTCCTTCTCAGTTTGGCAAATTGACAGACTGGGGAGGGATCTCAGAGATATTATGAATTCGATTCATTACTTTAATCAAAAGAAGATAGGTATTAAGTTCGTTTCACAAGGTTTGACCACCTTAGATGATAAGGGTCAAGAAAATCCTATTTCTAAGATGATTATCAGCATTCTTGGTATAGTAGGTGAAATGGAACGAAAACTATCTAAGGAAAGGCAATTAGAGGGTATCAGGATTGCTAAAATGAAAGGTTCATATACTGGCCGAAAGAAAGGTAGTTCTGAAACAACCTTGGCTTTCTTATCAAAGGAACCCAATCGTCGGGCTTTGGAATACCTTAAAAAAGGTTATAAGGTAGTAGAGGTGGCAAAGATTACAGACCTTCACATTAATACCATATCAAAGATTAAACGATTAGGATTAACCACTATTACTCAGTAAAGATGGCAACTATTATAGAACAATACTCATATCATTCAGAAGAGATTGAAAAGAACCTTAAACTTCTTCAAAAGAAGTTAAAGAAACATAAGTCAGGTTTTAAAGAAAACCCTAAGAACTGGGGTTATGTAGGCGATTTGACCTACATCAAAGAAAAGTTGGTTGAGATTAATGCGTTTTTGAGAGATTAGATATGAAAATTACAATTACACATCAGGAAGATAAAGAGATTTACACTTTTAATGTAAAGAACCCTGACCTACTGACCTCAAAAGAGGTTTCTAAAATTTGTAAAAAGATGAATGTTAAGATAATCTTTGTAAATGGTAGGATTTATAAAGACAGGAATTATACGTTTTTATATTTTTGCAAAAAAAAGCAAATGAAAAATTTTTTCTTCTTACTATGTATAATATTGACAGTAAATACTCTATGTGCGCAAACTAAATTAAATATATTCAGTAATGATGGCCATAGATTTTATTTAATTATTAACGGAGTAAAACAAAATGAAAAAGCTACTGAGCGAGTTGAAACAAATATCAGTGGATCAAATAAGTATTTTATTACAATCATTTTTAGTAATGATGAATTACCTAACATTAATGAGGAGCTCTCTATAAAGCCCACAGAGTGCAAAGTAATTGACTATTCGATAATTGCAACGGGCGGAAAACCCGAATATAAAACAAGCTTAGTTAAATCATCCGAAATAAATTGTCTAAATGGCTTATCTGGCACTTGGTTAGTGCAGCTAGATGGAGGGAATGAAATAGATACTGTAAAAATAGTAGACAACAACAATAAACTCAGTTTTTATACAAATGCAAATAATAAATTTAGTAAACTAGAAATAACCATTGAACCGAAATACAAGATAAGATACATTGATACACTTGACATATCTTGGAAATTGGATTTCACAAAGGGTACATCAAATATTTCAAACTTAAATTTGCAGTATTCCGTACGAAAATCATTAATGGATAAAATTTGCAGTAAAAATTGTCCGGGACATTTTGCAAATAATGATTCTTTTATACGTTATTGGTCTATTGTATTGCCCTATGCCAAATATAAATCAGACATTAATCTATTCTATTTGGATTCTGTAGAGCATTTCATTTGCAATGAATGTATAGATAGTAAACGAAACCCATTGAATCAGTACGATAATATAATATATAAAATTTCATTCCGCAGATTGTGAGGCAATTTGTTATCATACTCTCTGTTAAATAGCTGAGTTTTCGGGTGTGGGCCATCAACCAAAAAGGTTTCTAAACTTTGTAAAGAGATGAATGTGAAGGTAGTCTTTGTAGGTGGTTGGATTTATTATGGTATCGAAAACTAGTTTTTTCAAATTGTAAGTTCATTATGTTTCACACAATTGTTTTACACTATATTGAAAAAATCATACCAATTCTTTGACTATTAATTAATTGTGAGAATATAGAAAGTGGAGCCGGAGGGATTCGAACCCTCGTCCAAACAAGAAATTACTGTGCTTTCTACGCGCTTATCATCTTGTTAATTGTCGGGTATGTGCAGGTCAAGTTGCCCACCAACACAAACCGTATCTGCTAATACGTCAACAAGCCCGCAGCTTGCCTGTTAACGACCGGGCATTTGATGATGCCGTTACTCCTACCGCAGCCCGGCCGAGCTGCAGGAAACGACAATGACTATGCTAATCTGAGATTAGGCAGCCATGGCGTAGTTATTCTCGCCAGTTATTTGTTTTGCTAAGTTGAGTTTTACGGGCTACTCTTGCAACGCCCGGCGTGCTTACACAACAAGTGCATGCTGTCAAAACCATGTCGGCCCCATAAGTCAAAGAACTAATTACACTGCAAATATAGCAAAAAGCGTGCTAAGCTCTATTTATGCCTATTTGACATACACCAATACTATCCATTTTGTTTGCCCATATCCCCAATAAACCATAGGTTTGTGCCAAGAACTGTAAGAGCATGAAAAATTTATTTACCCTTTTTATAGTATTTATTGCAGCAAATACATTTGCACAAACTACCTATAACAGCCCCGAAAGCATTGAGTTTGATTACACCAACAACCGTTGGCTTATTTCTAACCGTGCGGCCGGTACTATACTAGCCCGAAGCAGCGCTACAGGTGTAGTAACTCTTTTTACAGCTGCCCCTACCGCACCCTACGGAATAGAAATTGTGGGCAACACCGCTTATGTTTGCGATAACCCACGCATTAAGGGTTACGACCTTACAACAGGGACTGAAGTATTTAATGTTAACATTACCGGTGCATCGTTTCTTAACGGTATAACACACGATAATAGTGGCAATTTATATGCTACCGATTTTACCGCTAAAAAAATATACCGCGTAAAAATTGCTACCCAGCAATTTACCACGTTTGTAACCGGCCTGGCCAAAAGCCCTAACGGTATTGTATTTGACCAACCCAACAACCGTTGTGTGTTTGTAAACTGGGGCACTAATGCCCCTATTATGGGTGTTAGTTTAGTAGACTCTTCTACTTCTATACTTAAAAACACCACGCTTAGTAATTGCGATGGAATATCAAGAGATGCCTCAGGTAATTACTTTGTATCGTCGTGGGGTTTGCAAGGTGTTAGCGAGTTTAACAGCACCTTTACAACAGGCCCAACTACAGTAGTATCAGGCCTTAGCAACCCTGCCGATATTTTTTATAATACGGTTACCGATACGCTTGGAGTACCCAATGCAGGCAATGGCAACAACACTACTTACCATTATTTAGGTACTCCAGATTGTGCGCATAACCCAACGGTTACTCCAAGCAATTTAATTCTGTGCCCTAACACTACTGATACTCTATGGACACAGCAATACGATAGCTATAAGTGGTATAAAGACGGCAATATTATTCCTAATGCAACCAATCAATATTACGTTGTATCTGCCTTTAACGATGGTGGCAGCATGTTTAAAGTAGAAGCCACACTAAACAACTGCGCTGAAATGTCGCCGGAAGTATTGATTGATGGTTGGGTATTTTTACCTGTTACCGTTATTACCGAAGGGCTGCAAGATACCCTTTGCGCAGGTGAAGACACGCTTTTGTTAATCATAGGACAACCTTATGATACCGACATACAATGGACTAAGGGTGGAGTTCCTTTACAGAATGAAACAAACGACACATTGGTGGTAACCACATCGGGTGTTTATTCGGTATCCGGTGCACCATCTACCTGCCCTGATTATAACCAGAGCCTGGGCTTGCAGTTGACCTATACTTTTGTAAACTGCTCTGTTGGTTTAGATGAAAATACTTTATCTAACATCAGCCTATACCCTAACCCGGCTAGTAATTTTATTACCATAACGACAGATGGGCAACAACTAAATTACATGCTTAGCAATATGCTGGGGCAAACGCTGCTTAGCGGAAATATTACAACTGATAATTACGCGCTTGATATAGCCGCATTGCCGACAGGCGTTTACGTTTTAAATCTGAAAAATGCCAACGGCCTACAGGTTTCTAAACGCATAATTAAAGCCGAATAAACAAAAGATAATTTATACTAAAAAGCCTCTGTATATGCAGGGGCTTTTTTATTTTTTGCTGCCGAGCTTACTAATAATAAAAATAATAACGGCTACAACTACTGCTATTAGAAGTATACCTGTCCATACACCGGCTTTAAATATATCGCCAATTACTTCGCAGCCCGGCAGCGAAATGAGTAGTAACAATAGTAGGGCTGAATAAAAGGCATTGAGTTTCATAATCCTTGGTTATGAGTTATATATAGTCAACCTTAGGAAAGTGATTATTGTTCGGCAGAATTATTTATAAGATATGATGATTAGTTAACAGCTTTAATCGTTTGCACATAGCTGAACCCTAAAGCCCCATTTCTGATGCCTAGTTTAACACTATCATTAACCTCCAATTTATAATACAACTCATCATTTACTTTTAGCCGCTCAATATTTTTTTCAATTGCTATATTAATGTAGCTTGATTTATACCTGTTTTGAAAACCCAGGCGATTCTTAGAGATAACGGCATAGTTTTTATATTGAATAGTTTCTGAAGCATAACTTCTATTGTAATAGCTTGCTATAGTTGGAAATAGAAGAAAAAGCCCAATACCTAATGCGAAACTTATAGAAAACCTTCGGCCAAAAATATTGTAAACCGACTTTGCTCTAAGCTCAATCAACAACAATAAAGCTATGCTTATAGATACTCCTGTTAAACCAAATTGCCAAAATAATTTCAAACCGCGAATTGTATTATCTATACTATCTATTTCTAAAATAGCCGAGACTAGTGCTAACCAAAACAGACCCATTGAAGCATAATAAATGCCTTTATAGTTTGGGCCAACAGGCTTTTTAGTATTGGGTTTAAACGGGAAGAAACTATAATACATAGCGGATGAATTTTTCAGTAACCCATATAACCCGAATAGTATAGCAAACAGGGAGAGCAGCACAATAAAGCGCAATAAACCTTTCTCTGTCCATACCAAGACTGTCACAATAATGCCTGTTATTGCAATTATTATACTTTTTAATGCTTCTTTTCTAACAGGTTTCAATTGCCTGAAGTTGAATAGGTTTTAGGTTCAAATCTACTAAATATAAAATCAGACCAACCTTTTACCTAATATTGCTTATTCAAATTGATACTGATGAGCAATTATGCTATAGCAATACACGGAGGTGCAGGCACCATTTTACGCAGCACCATGACACCTGAAAAAGAAGCAGAATATAAACAGGCGTTAGCTGATGCTATTAATGCAGGCGAAGCTGTTTTAAAAGCTAACGGAAGTGCTTTAGATGCTGTTGAGGCCGCGATAGTATCATTGGAGAATAACCCACTATTTAATGCAGGGAAAGGCTCTGTTTTTACCAATATGGGAAAGAACGAGATGGACGCATCGTTAATGGAAGGCAAAGATTTACGTGCGGGCGCAGTAGCAGGTGTGCAGAACATTAAAAACCCCATCAAACTTTCGCGTGCTGTTATGGACCAATCGGAACATGTAATGCTGGCCGGATTGGGTGCTATGGAGTTTGCAGAAAAAACAGGCATTGAGTTTGCCGACGATGAATACTTTTTTGTACCCATGCGCTTTGAGCAATTGCAAAAAGCCAAAGAGAGTGACAGCATAATTTTAGACCATACCGAAGATACATTTGAGAACGGAGAAAAGAAGTTTGGTACTGTTGGTTGTGTAGCGTTAGACGTGCACGGCAACATTGCCGCAGGCACATCAACCGGGGGTATGACAAACAAAAAATACGGGCGTGTGGGCGATAGTCCGGTGATAGGTTCGGGCACGTATGCCAA
>JBIPNX010000072.1:0-8386 GCA_044378145.1 Flavobacteriales bacterium
ACCATCTTTGGCCCACCTAGCATATCCATATTTGGAACAGGTGGTTTTATTCTTGAACTGGTATCTTGTATGGTATCCTTTGGCGGCTCTATAGGTGCAATGGTATCACCCAGCATTACACATTCTTCCCAACGTTTTTTAATAGGCTTTTCAATAATTACAGGCGGCTTTACCCTTTTAGTGCTATCAATAACATGCGATGCCGGTAACTCACCTTTTACGGTTGGCCTGGCAATTTTACCTACTGTTTTTTGTGCGCTGAGAGAAGCTGTAGACAGCAACAATGCCGAGCCCGCAGCCAATACTGCCGCTGCCTTATCAAACCTGAATTGAGGCAAGTGTATAGTTTGCTTTGCTTTAAACCTACCGCAAAGTTTACCCTCCGCTTCTTCCCAGGCTTTGGTAAAATCGTTTTTGTCTTTATTGGTAAAGTCTACCACCTTTTTGTTACATACATCGCAATGGCGGCCACCCTCTACGGGGTGCATCTTGTCCCAGTTTTCGTTGCAGATAAACTTAAGTTCTACGCCTTCAATTTGCTCCCGATTTTGCATGGCTTCTCAATTTTAGAAGTAGATGCAAGGATGAAAGAGATTCCATAAATATTGTTTCCCTCATCCCCTACCCCTTCTCCCGAGGGGAGAAGGGAAATATTACCCTCTCCCACCGGGAGAGGGTGTTACTGACTGTAAAGTCAGGAACGGGTGAGGGAATTACCGCGTAGCATTCGCTATCATCTTCCTTACCCGCTCGGCAATGCCCTCGTTGGTTAGCTTGTGGCGACTTAACCCATCAACCATAATAGGGAAGGCAAATGGCGTGGGTTTATCAGGCTTCTTCAATATGATGGTTTGCCCCTGGATGCGCTTTAAGGCATTGCGCAAACGCACCTCCTCTAATTGAAAATACAGCGCCTCTTCCATCGCCTGACGAAGCAGGAGGTTGTTCTTATCATAATCCTGAAACACATCGTAAAACAGGCTGCTGCTGGCTTGCAGGTGGCGGGTCTTTACAATCTTATCAGGATAACCCTTAAACACCAACCCTGCAATAGAAGCAATATCGCGAAAACGGCGGCGGGCAATCTCGGTATAGTTGGTGCTGGCGTAAATATCATTCAGCAAATTATCGGTGCTGAAAAGTTCGTTATTGATGAAATCTTCGGGATGCAGTTCGGCATCGGTCAGCAGCTCAAAACCATAGTCGTTCATGGCTAATGAGAAGGTTATCTTCATTGATTTGGATATGCGGTAGGCTAAGAGCATAGCCATGCCCTCGTGCACCAAACGGCCTTCAAACGGGAAGAAAAACAGGTGGCTCCCTTCCTTCGATTTATGAAATTCTATTAGTAACTCGTTAGTATGTGGAATAGCAGAACGGCTCTTTTGTATCTCGAACAATGGCGTTAAGTACAGCATCTCATCTTCCCAACTTTTGCCACTAACGTACTCGTCCAGCTTCATCCGCAAAAACTCCGATACCTCTGATGATAAAGGCATCCTCCCTCCCATCCACGATGGTACAATAGACTTTCCTTTGCCATTACGCACCCATGCCTTCATGTCGCGTATCATAACCAACTCCAGCGTACGTCCCGAGAAGGTAAACGTATCGCCGGGCTTTAGTTTGGAGATGAAATATTCTTCCATAGCACCAATGCGCTTGCCTGTCATGTACTGCACGGTTATCATACTATCTGATGCTATGGTACCAATAGATAACCTATGGCGCATAGCTACCATGCGGCTTTTAACTATCCACAAACCGTCTTCTACCTCTACCTTGTTAAACTCGTTGTAGTTGCGCAGTGTTTCCCCTCCAAAGCGAATAAAGTCCAGTAGTTGGCCCCATTCGTTATCGTCAATAGAATTATAAGCAAAGGTTTGCTTTACCTCTTTGTATATATCGGGCGGATAAAATCCATCAGACACCGCCAGGGTAACCAGGTATTGTATCAGCACATCAAACGCACGCACCACAGGCATTCGGCTCTCAAAACGCTTCTGCCTGAAGGCTTCTTTAAACGCAGCAGCTTCTATCAATTCCAACGCATTAGTAGGTAGAAGATAAATGCGGCTTACCTGCCCGGGAGCATGGCCGCTACGCCCTGCACGCTGTGCAAAGCGGGCCACACCTTTGGGGCTACCCACTTGTATTACCGTTTCTACGGGACGGAAATCAACACCCAAATCTAAACTGGAAGTACATACCACAACCTTTAATAAACCAAGGTCTAAAGCTTCCTCCACCCACTTGCGGGTTTCGGCACTGAGCGAGCCATGATGCAAAGCAATAATGCCAGCCCATTCGGGGTTTACTTCTAACAGGCGTTGGTACCATATTTCGGCCTGCGAACGCGTATTAGTAAACACCAGCGTAGAGCGCGATTTATTGATGATATCCACCGCACGGTGAATCAGTTTTATGCCCAAATGCCCCGCCCAGGGAAAGGTTTCTATCTCCTCAGGAATGATGGTTTCAATCTCCAGTTTCTTCTCAATCTCCGCCTTAATAATTTTGCTTTTTGGATGATCCATTCCAAGCAATACTTCCATGGCTTCATCCAGGTTGCCAATGGTAGCTGATATGCCCCAAGTACGCAATTCAGGCAGCATACCTCGTAAGCGGGAGAGGCCCAATTCTACCTGCACTCCCCTTTTGTTGCCAATCAGCTCGTGCCACTCATCAACCACCACACAGCGCAGGTTTTTAAACAGTTCGTTGTAGTGTTTTTGCGCCAGCATAAGGTGCAAACTCTCGGGCGTGGTTATCAGGCATTGCGGTGGTGTTTTCTTTTGATGGGCTCGTTGTGCGGTGCTGGTATCTCCTGTGCGAAGGTCTACTTTCCAGTCAAGGCCTAAATCGTTGCAGGCGGTTTGTACGGCATCTTTAATCTCTGCTGCTAATGCCCGTACGGGACTAATCCACAATAGCTGCAAGCCCTTTTGCTTAACGCCTTTTTGCTGCTCTAGTAGCGATGCTATAAGCACCGGCAATGCCATAGCATAGGTTTTACCGCTGCCTGTAGGGGCATTCAATAAGCCTGAATATCCATCCATATAGGCACGCAAACACTCCTGCTGAAACTTAAATGCTTTCCAGCCGCGGTGCTTAAACCAGTTAGTATGGATTTGTAGTGCTGTCACCCTTGTGCTAAGTAACAAGGATAAGGGTAAATGGTTATAAAAACAAAAGCCCCGCTTGTGGCGGGACTTTCATTATCTATTTATCTTAAAGACTACCTATAGTGTGTTTTCTTTTTCGCTTCGCGTTTAGGCTTGTCGGTTTCTATCTCAACACGAATACGGCGGCCTTTGTAATCAAAGCCATGCAGCATGTTTTTAATAGTATCGGCAAACTCAGTTTCTGCTTCAAAGAAAGAATAAGCACCTTTAACAGTAATACGGCCTACGGCACGTTTAGGCACATTGCAACGTTGTAGAATAAAGCCTAACAATTTACCATTGTCAAGGCCTTCCATTTTGCCAATGCTCATAAACATACGTTCGTAATCGCCATCGTCGGCACGGCTGCCGCTGCGTTCGCCACGGCCACCTTCGCTACGGCCACTGTCGCGGTCTTTACCACCATCACGGTCGCGGTCGCGGGGTTCAGCTTTCTTGTTAAGGTCGGCCGATCCGCTGTAGTAATCGAAGTAACGGTTAAACTCTAACGATGCAAAACGGGTAATGATATCTTCCTTGCTTAAGTCTTCCAGCTCAGCAAAAACAGCAGGCAGGAAGTTGGCAATATCTTTCTCGTTAATCTTCACATCGTGCAAACGGTGAACAAGCTCCAGTACGCGTTTTTCGCAAACCTCAACACCCGTAGGCACTAGTGTTTGTACAAACTGCACACCTGCTTTTTTCTCAATCTGACGAATCTTATGCATATCCCTGCGGGTGATGATAGCGATAGAGAAACCGGTATTACCTGCACGTGCGGTACGGCCGCTACGGTGGGTATAGTACTCTACCTCATCGGGCAGGTTCATGTGGAATACGTGGGTAAGGTTGCTAACGTCTATACCGCGTGCTGCCACGTCGGTAGCAATAAGCAACTGCAGGGTTTTGGCTTTAAAAGCCTTCATTACCTTGTCGCGCTGCGCTTGCGATAAGTCGCCATGCAGGGCATCGGCATTGTAGCCGTCCTTCATTAGCTTCTCAGCAATATCCTGTGTTTCGGCCTTGGTACGGCAAAAGATAACACCAAATACATCAGGGTTAATGTCAACAACACGTTTAAGCGCTTCGTAGCGGTTACGGTCGTCAACCATCATGTATAAGTGGGTAATGTTTTCGTTACCCTTGTTTTTACCACCTACAGAAATTTCGTAAGGCTCGGTCATGTACTTGGCCGATATACGTTGAATTTCCTGAGGCATGGTAGCCGAAAACAACCAAACATTTTTCTGTTTCGGGGTGTGCGACAGGATAAAGTCGATATCGTCTTTAAAGCCCATGTTAAGCATCTCGTCGGCCTCGTCTAATACAACGTAGCCTACCTCGCCAATATCTATGGCTTTACGGTCCATAAGGTCCATTAAACGGCCGGGGGTAGCTACAATTATCTGAGCGCCCTTACGGATTTGTTTAATCTGGTCCTGAATGCTTGCACCGCCATAAACGGGTACAATGTTTAACGGTTTTACGCCCTTGCAATAGTTTACAAGGTCGCTTTTAATTTGCATGCAAAGCTCGCGCGTTGGCGCAAGGATCAATGCCTGCGTAATTCGGTTCTGATCGTCGGCAAGCTCAATAAGAGGCAGGCCAAACGCGGCAGTCTTGCCGGTTCCCGTTTGTGACAGGCACACCAAATCGGTGTTGCCGGCTAGCAGAACAGGTATTGCTTCTTTTTGAACAGGAGTTGGCTTTTCAAAGCCAAGTGACGTGACTGTAGCGACTATTTTGTCGGACAATCCTAGTGATTGAAAGTTATTCATTTATGCCGCAAAGGTACAAAAAAAATGTGAATAATGTAAGTAGCTGGTTACTATACCGTTAAGTGTTTTATGATGATATTGAGAACCAAGTAATTAACAGAATTCAGTAGTCAGTTCCCTCACCCACCATAGCCGGCTTGGAGTCGTCTATGCCACCCTCTCCCGGGGGGAGAGGGATTTTTAAAAACATCTCCCTCTGTGAGGCCCGCCCGGATAAATGGTTTATCCATTCGGACGGGGAGTACCCGAGCAATGCGATGGGGAGGGAGGGTATTTAATGCAAAACCCCCAGACCTTTAGGTCTGGGGGTTTTGCTAATCATTTATTAAAAAGCAATACCTTACTTAGCTATTACCAGTTTCTTTTTGCCCAGTATTTTACCATCTGCATTGGTTAGTAAAACACTATATAGCCCGTTGCTTAAGCCTTCTAAATCCACACGTGTATTATTGGTTAAAGGCAATGTTTGTTTGCTAATTAAAGCACCTTGAACAGAGTAAATAACAACCTCTGCTTTGGTATAATTACCCTGTGTTGAAAGGGTAAAATAATCTGATGCAGGGTTTGGGAAAAGGTTAATATCATCAACTAAAAGCTGTTCAGGAGCAGATGTGATAGTTTGTAACCGCTTGGGGTACGCATCGTAGCAATTATTCAAATTTCTCATCAGGTCGAAATACTGCCCATCTTCAAAATTCAAGAGTTGGTAGCTGGTTTGTAAACCTGTAACTAACGATACTCCAATAATATTGCCCCCATTGTTGTAGTAGTAGGTAAGTGTATTAGGGTCTACTGCAGCACCGGCGTTTAAAGAGTAGCCACCCAACGAAACTGAATTAGGAGAGATAATAGTTACAACGCCTGTTGCAGGGTTTATTTTACCCAGCCTAACGGTAGAAGAGTCTAAGACTTCTGTTTCAATATCAGGAAAAAGAGGGTCTTGAATAACACTGAAATAATTCTTTCTTACAAGGCCGTAAATTGCAGTATCTACACAACTGTAAGCAAAATTATCAAACACAATACCATCAGGGTTTTGTATAGGCATACTACTATAAACACTACCATTGTAAAGGTCTAAACCAACAATATTAGCCCCGGTAGAATAATAAAAAACCATTTGGTAAGGGTCTATAGTGCTGCCGGCAAGTGCATAGCCCAACCCAATGGGCTGTGGCGATATACGCGTAATAACACCTGTTGCTGTATTAACCTTTGCCAAATAGGTTTCCGATAGGTTTTGGTTATCCCCTACTACCCTTGCTAAACCGTACAAAGTGCTATCGGAATTATTAAACCTGAAGTTATCAAAATAGCTTTCGCCCAAAGGGTCGGTTAGCGGCACGCTGGTAATTATTTGCCCGTTGATTAGGCTTAGTGCCAATAAATCAGAATTACCAATAAAAACATAGCTGTTATCGTAAGGGTTTAAAGCCGCGCCGGTTAAGTTTACACTGCGGGTATAAGCAGTAGTGCCAATATTATCAACCTGGCCCGTAACAGGATTTAGGTTTCCTAACCTTACGGTACACGAGTCGAACTGCTCATACGTTCCGCCAAAATCGGGGTCGTTTACTGTAGTGTAGTAGTTTTTTCGCACAACACCAATTAGGCCGGGCGATTGCGCAATGGCCTGATGCGCTGTTAAAGCAATAAAGCTAATGATAAACAGTTTTTTCATGCTACTATTGGTTTGATTTATACTGTATAAAAAACAGGCCCTAATAATGTTTAAAAATAGATGATTTTTAAGCCAGATGATACAGGGAGGGTATTAATGCAAAACCCCTGCCTCATTGCTGAAACAGGGGTTGTATTATCATTATCTAATTAACTTATTCGCTAATTATCTAATTGAATTTATTTCACTTCTTCAAAATCTACATCTTTTACTTCTCCGTTGGCATCGCCTTGCGGTGCGCCTTGGGCTCCATTGGCACCGGGAGCAGCGTTAGGGTCGCCACCGGCTGCTGCGTACATTTTGGTAGAGGCAGCCTGCCATACACTGTTTAGGTGCTCGGTAGCGGGCTCTATGCGGGCCAGGTCTTTCGCTTCAAAAGCAGATTTAAGGTCGGCTAATGCAGTTTCGATAGAGGTTTTCTCTTCAGCCGGAAGCTTATCGCCAAACTCTTTCAGGTTTTTCTCTGTTTCAAAAATCATAGAGTCGGCCTTGTTCAGTTTGTCAACCTCTTCTTTGGCTTTACGGTCGCTGTCGGCATTGGCTTCGGCTTCGCGTTTCATGCGTGCAATTTCCTCGTCGTTTAAACCGCTCGATGCCTCGATACGGATAGACTGGCTCTTGCCGCTTGCTTTATCTTTAGACGATACGTTTAATATACCGTTGGCATCAATATCAAACGTTACTTCAATTTGAGGCACGCCGCGTGGTGCAGGTGGTATACCATCTAAATGGAATTTACCAAGTGTACGGTTGTCGCGGGCCATAGGGCGCTCGCCTTGCAGTACGTGTATCTCAACCGATGGTTGGTTATCCGATGCGGTAGAGAACGTTTCGCTCTTGCGGGTTGGTATGGTAGTGTTGGCCTCTATAAGTTTGGTCATAACACCGCCCATGGTTTCTATACCAAGTGATAGTGGGGTAACGTCTAGTAACAGTACGTCTTTAACCTCGCCTGTTAATACACCGCCTTGTATAGCAGCGCCAATGGCAACTACTTCATCCGGGTTAACACCTTTAGAAGCTGGTTTGCCAAAGAACTTCTCAACCGCAGCCTGTATAGCAGGTATACGGGTAGAGCCACCTACAAGAATAATCTCGTCGATTTGGCTGGTAGTTAAACCGGCAGCTTTTAACGCTTTTTCGCAAGGAGCGATAGTACGTTTAATAAGGCTATCGGCCAGTTGCTCAAACTTAGCGCGGGTAAGCTGCTTAACTAAGTGTTTTGGTATACCATCAACCGGCATAATGTATGGCAGGTTAATCTCGGTAGTAGACGAGCTTGAAAGTTCAATCTTAGCCTTTTCAGCCGCTTCTTTCAAACGTTGAAGCGCCATAGGGTCTTTACGCAGGTCAAGGGTGTTGCCTTCGTCGTTCATAAACTCCTGGGCTAACCAGTCTATAATTACCTGGTCAAAGTCATCACCGCCAAGGTGGGTATCGCCGTCGGTAGATTTTACTTCAAATACACCGTCGCCCAGTTCAAGAACCGATACGTCGTGTGTACCACCACCGCAGTCAAATACTACAATTTTGCTGTCTTTATGTTGCTTATCTAAACCGTAAGCAAGGGCAGCCGCAGTAGGCTCGTTAATGATACGTTTAACGGTAAGGCCCGCAATTTCGCCTGCCTCTTTGGTGGCTTGGCGTTGGGCATCGTTAAAGTATGCAGGTACGGTAATAACGGCTTCTGTAACCTCGTGGCCAAGATAATCTTCGGCGGTTTTCTTCATTTTCTGAAGCACCATTGCCGAAATTTCTTGCGG
>JBIPNX010000073.1:0-8234 GCA_044378145.1 Flavobacteriales bacterium
GGGGTGGGTAGATATCATTTCAAGGCCATCTTCAAGCCCGCTGCTTTCTTTATCAAGGTTGTCAAAAAAATCGGCAAAATACGATGGTTTAATGCCGCAGCTTACCAGGGTTTTTATGGCAAAGTCGTCGGCTTCGCGTTCCTGGTCGCGGTCAAACGATGTGGAAATGGCTTTTTGCAAAAGCCCGCCAATCATGCCTCCTTTATCGCCCAGCAGAATGGCTCCAATGGCAGTAATACCAAATTCCTTAATAAGGCGGTCTACCACATGCCTGTTTTCGGCATGGCCCATTTCGTGGCCCAAAACACCGGCAAGTTCTTCGGGTGTATCGGCCATTTCTATCAATCCGCTAAAAATTACAATGTTACCTCCGGGCAGGGTAAAAGCATTAGCCAGCGGCGATTTTACTATGTAAAACGTGTAATTGTATTGGCTGCCGGGTATTTTTTCTTGCAGGCGGTTGCCAATAGCATATACCATATCAAGGGCTTCGGGGTTAGTTACCCTTTGCTCGCCTTGCAGGTAGTTGTCAACCAGCATATCGCCAAGTTTTTTTTCATCTTCTAAAGACAGTCGGGGCTTATAGCTCCAGTCTTTGGGTACTATGCTGTAAACGCCAAACCATACCGACAGGAATATACCTGCAAGCAGTAATGCTTCGGCTACAATCCTAATGGGCTGGGGGCGGTTCATTTATTAGTTTGCTTAGTTGGTTATAGTAAATAAGTTTGCTTACAGGGCCTACAAACATAAAGCTGCAAAGCTCGCCTTTACGGGCCTTTACAGCGCCTATTATATTGCTTATAAATTCAAGCAGGTTAAAAACAATTACTGCCGCTGCAAAGCCAACATAGTTGGCATTAAACTCTGCACTGCCAAAAAGGATAGACATTAGCCAGCTAAAGTGTATAGCGTTTACCACCGTTAGCATTAGCTGCGATAGTATAGCCTGCATGCAATGGAACTTAACAAAAACGGTTTGCTTTCTGCTTTGAAAAAAAAAGATAGCAGTGGCTATCATATTTAGTATGGGCAACGGCAGGCCAAGGCCAACTGCCACCAGCGACATTAAATAGCCGTTAGAAGCGGCCTCGCGTTGGGTATCGGGCACTTTGCGGTACCAGTCTTTTTCTTCTTGTGTAAGCATATTGGGTTTGGTTTAAATAAAAATATCCCTGCATAGTTATGGTAACTTATACAGGGATATTTTTACAATGCCGTTGGCTTAGCCAACCATGGCAAGGGTTTTTTGTATTTGTTGCATGTTGTATTCACGTGCACGGCTTTGCGCTGTAAACATGTCAACAATTTGCCAAATACCGAAACCGCCAAGGGTAATAATTTTTAGAATGCCAAGGCCTACCTGACCAAGCATAAAGCGGTCAATGGCAAGGCCACCGGCTAAAATTGCAACAATAAGTATTGTTGTAGGGTCTTTTAAACCTGCAGATTGAAGGGCAATGAATTTATCATCGCTCAATTTTTCTACTTGTAACTTAAGGCCCGGAATAGCTTCAGGGGCGAAGAACTTTGCGTTAGACATGAAAAACATGTCAACTTTTTGTGCGTCCATTTTTGTAAGGTTTTAATTAGAAAGGCATAAATAAAGAAAAATACCGTACAAAAAAAGCAGTGTTGATATTTTTAGGGTAATACCAACAAAAAAGCCCCGACATTTATTGCCAGGGCTCATTTTTATCTCTTTATCTGTTAATTATATAGAAGCCATTCCCAACAACAACACAGGGTTCTCCAGGTAGTTTTTAAGCGATACAAGGAACTTAGCAGCCAAAGCACCATCAACCGAGCGGTGGTCGCAGCTTAGGGTTACGCGCATCATATTACCCGGCACTATCTGCCCGTTTTTAACCACAGGAACTGCTTTAATACCGCCAATGGCCAGTATGCAACTGTCGGGTGGGTTGATGATAGCGGTAAACTCTTCTACCCCAAACATGCCTAAGTTAGATATGGTAAAGGTGTTGCCTTCCCAATCGGCAGGTTGTAGTTTTTTGTCTTTTGCTTTGCCGCCAAGGTCTTTGGTTTCGGTAGCTATTTGCGACAGTGTTTTTGCATCGGCAAAACGTATAACCGGAACCAGCAAACCATCTTCAACTGCAACAGCCATACCTATGTGTATATGGTTGTTGTAGCGGATACGGTCGCCCAACCACGATGAGTTAACCTTGGGGTTATCCTTCAACGCAGCAGCAGCAGCTTTAATCACAAAATCGTTAAACGATATTTTAACGCCTGCTATTTTGTTAATGGCCTCGCGTGCATCCATGCAACGGTCCATTTCAATATCCATGGTAACGTAAAAGTGCGGTGCGCTGAATTTGCTTTCGGCAAGGCGCTTGGCAATGGTTTTACGCATTTGCGATACCGGTACTTCGGTATAGCTTTCTTCCATACTGGCTAGCGATACATAGCCGCCTTTGTAGTTTTCAATGTCGCGTTTAACCACGCGGCCACCGTCGCCACTGCCTTTTACGGTGTTAAGGTTTATGCCTTTATCTTCGGCTAGTGCTTTAGCCAATGGCGACGCCTTTAAGCGGCCATCGGCAGAGGTTGATTCTTCTTTAGAAGCCGGGGCAGCAGTTGCTACTATTTTTTTCTCGGCAACAGGGGCTGCTTTTACCTCTTCGGTTGCAGTTTCAGCTTTAGGTGCTTCGGCAGCAGGGGCAGCTTCTTCAGCAGGCTTAGCCATGCCTTTGTTATACTCTTCAAGTAATGGTTTATAGTCTTCTCCTGCTTTGCCTAAAATAGCCAATACGGCATCTACGGGAGTAGCCTGTCCTTCTTCTATTCCACGGTATAAAAGCACACCATCCTGAAACGATTCAAATTCCATAGTGGCCTTGTCGGTTTCAATCTCGGCTAACAAGTCGCCGTTTTTAACCGTGTCGCCAACGTTTTTGTGCCATTTAGATACCACCCCTTCGGTCATGGTATCGCTAAGCTTGGGCATTTTTACAATTTCAGCCATATTACCTCACCCCCAACCCCCTCTCCTAAAGAGAGAGGGGACTAAGGAATTTTTTTAAGTGTTATTCTCTTATAAACGGATAATCTTCTTGTGCGTAAACGTCTTTGTAAAGTTCTGAAGCATCGGGGTATGGCGATTCATCAGCAAATTTTACCGAGTCATCTACTATCAGGTTTACCTTATCGTTAATGGTTTCTATTTGCGCTTCGGTAGCGTAGCCTTTCTCCAATATCGTACTCAACACCCGTTGTATAGGGTCTTCAGATTTGTATTTCTCAACCTCTTCCTTGGTACGGTATTTAGCGGGGTCGCTCATACTGTGTCCACGGTAGCGGTAGGTTTTCATTTCAAGCAGGTAAGGGCCTTTACCGTCGCGGCAATGCGCTACGGCAATTTCCATAGCATCGTGCACCGCTTCCACGCTCATGGCATCTACAGGGGCTGCCGGCATGTCGTAGCTTTCGCCCAGTGTATATAACTCAACCACATTGCTGGTACGCTCTACCGATGTACCCATGGCGTAGTTGTTGTTCTCAATAATAAATACCACCGGCAGTTTCCACAGCATAGCCATGTTAAAAGCCTCGTGCAGGGCACCCTGGCGCACAGCGCCATCGCCCATGTAGCAAAGAGTAACGTTGTTAGTGCCTTTATACTTTTCGGCAAAGGCAATGCCCGCGCCTAAAGGAATTTGTCCGCCTACAATGCCGTGGCCGCCAAACACACGGTGTGGCTGGCTAAACATGTGCATAGAGCCGCCCTTGCCTTTAGAAACACCGGTAAACTTACCGTACAGCTCAGCCATAACATACTTAGGCTCAACACCTTTTATAAATGGGTGAACGTGGTCGCGGTAGGCGGTAATAACGTTATCGTCGGCTTTAATGGTGCTCATGGCACCGGCGGCTACGGCCTCCTGGCCAATGTAAAGGTGGCAAAAGCCACGTATTTTCTGCTGAATGTATAGTTGACCTGCCCTTTCTTCAAACTTGCGCATAAGCAGCATCTGCTCATACCACATCAGGTAGGTCTCCTTACTGAATTTCGTTTTTGCCATAATATCCAATTCCAAATATATCCTAAAGCATCCCTGCCTCAGCATTAATTGAGCAAAAGTAATAAAAATGATTAGCCGATTGGCGAATTAGCCGATTAGCCAATTTATTACCATTGTTGACAAAAAACTGCCCACTTGCCCCATATCCCTAAAAGCTAAATGCTTACATTTGCCCCCGCAAAATGGCAAAGAAAAAGGTCATAGATACTGATTTACCGGACAATTCGGATAACGAAGAGGGTGCAGAGGGCGATACGGGTTCTAAAATAACCCAGCTATCGGGCCTGTACGAAAACTGGTTTTTGGAATACGCCTCGTACGTTATTCTGGAGCGTGCCGTGCCTTATATTGAAGATGGTTTAAAGCCTGTTCAGCGCCGTATTTTGCACTCTATGTGGGACTTAGATGATGGCCGCTACAACAAGGTAGCCAACATTATAGGCCATACCATGAAGTACCACCCCCATGGCGATGCCTCTATTGGCGACGCTCTGGTGCAAATTGGCCAAAAAGACCTGCTTATTGACTGCCAGGGTAACTGGGGTAATATTTTTACCGGAGACCGAGCAGCGGCACCTCGTTACATTGAGGCCCGCCTGTCGAAATTTGCAAACGAGGTTGTTTTTAACCCTAAAACTACCAAGTGGCTTAGCAGCTACGATGGTCGTAATAAAGAGCCCGAAACGCTGCCCGTAAAATTCCCGTTGCTGTTAGCTCAGGGTGTAGAAGGTATTGCGGTTGGCTTGGCTTGTAAAATATTGCCACACAATTTTAATGAGTTGATAGATGCATCTATCGACATTTTGCGTGGAAAGAAAATTGAATTGTACCCCGACTTCCCAACGGGAGGTATGGCCGATGTTAGCAAGTATAACGACGGTTACCGCGGAGGTAAAGTACGTGTAAGGGCTAAAATATCTAAGCACGATAAAAACACCCTGGTTATACAGGATATTCCTTTTGGTACCAATACCGGCAGCCTTATTGAGAGTATTTTAAATGCTAACGATAAAGGCAAAATTAAAATACGCAAGGTTGAGGATAATACGGCTGAGTTTGTAGAGATATTGGTGCATTTGGCGGCGGGCATATCGCCCGATAAAACCATTGATGCGCTGTATGCCACTACCGATTGCGAATTAAGCATATCGCCCAATACCTGCGTTATTGAGAATGACAGGCCACGCTTTATTGGCGCTACAGAGATTCTTAAAATATCTACTGATAAAACAGTACACCTGCTTAAGCGTGAGCTGGAAATTCGCTTAGGTGAGCTTGAAGAGGCTTGGCACTTTTCATCGTTAGAAAAGATATTTATTGAGAAGCGTATTTACCGCGATATTGAGGAAGAGACAACATGGGAAGGTGTTTTGCAGGCCATTGATAAAGGCTTAAGCAAATACAAAAAGCTGTTTAAGCGCGCCATTACTACTGATGATATTGTCCGCCTGACGGAGATACGGATTAAACGTATTTCTAAGTTTGACAGCTTTAAGGCCGATGAGGCTATTAAAAACCTGGAAGATGAAATCAAGGCTGTTCAGCAGAACCTTGATAACCTTGTTGAATATGCCATTGAGTACTTTAAAAACCTGAAAAAGAAATACGGCAAAGGCCGAGAACGTAAAACCGAACTTCGCCATTTTGATACGATAGATGTTTCTCAGGTGGTGGTTAACAACGTTAAGTTATACGTAAACCGCGAAGAGGGTTTTGCGGGCTTCGGGTTGAAGAAAGATGAGTTTGTGTCAGACTGTTCTGATATTGACGATATAATTGTCTTCCGTAAAGATGGTACTATGCTGGTTACCAAAATCAGCGATAAGACCTTTGTGGGTAAAGACATACTCCACATTGGTGTATTTAAAAAGAACGACGAGCGCACTATCTACAACATGATTTATGCCGATGGGCCTAAAGGGTTTTTGATGGTGAAACGCTTTGCCGTTACCGGTATTACCCGCGATAAGGAATACGACCTTACCAAAGGTACTAAGGGCTCTGAAATTGTATATTTTACCGCCAACCCTAATGGCGAGGCAGAGGTAATACAGGTTACCCACAAGCCTATTGCCAAGATTAAAAAGCTGACGTTTACGTTCGACTTTAGTGAGCTGGCAATTAAAGGTCGTAGCGCGCAGGGCAATATTCTTACCCGCTATGCGGTGAAGAAAATTGAGCAGAAGGAAGCAGGTACATCGACCCTGTCGGCACGCCAGATATGGTTTGACGATACTGTTTGGCGCCTTAACGCCGACGGTCGTGGTAAGCTGCTGGGCTCTTTTGCTGCCGATGATAAAATCTTCATCATCAACAAAGACGGTGAATACTACTTTACCAACTTTGATCTTACCAACCACTACGACGACGACTTATTAATCATAGAGAAATACAATCCTCAACGCATTATCAGTGCCGTGTACTACGATGCCGAGGATGGCTATACCTACATAAAACGTTTCTTCCCTGAGCCTACCGAAAAGCGCATGCTGTTTATATCAGAGGCAGACGGCTCGCAATTGATATTGGTACAAACTGATACCTTCCCACGCATTGAATTAAAATTCGGTAAGGAGAAAGGCAAAGAGAAACCAAACGAAGAGATAGACGTTCATGAGTTTATTGCCGTTAAAGGATTTAAAGCTAAGGGCAAGCGCTTATCGCAAAACAAGATTAATAAGGTTATAGAGCTGGAGCCATTCCCCGAGCCGGAGCCTGAGGTGGTAGAACCTGCTCCTGATGAACTTAAGCCACGCTCTAACAAAGACCCTCTTCCTGATGCTAACTTTGAGGTTGACGAAAGCGGGAATCTGAAGTTGTTCTAGGGTTACCCAACAATCGTACTCCATTCCAAACATTAAACAGTTTTTGGGCATTATAGAGGTAACAATCTAAAAAACTAAAAATGCTGTTTAAAACTATTACTAAGGTTTCACTACCGTTTATTGCCCTTGTTGCCCTTGCATCGTGCGGCGGTAAAGGAGAACCAACAAAAGAAGGTGTATTAACTCCAAAATCTACCGAGATAAAAGGAGAGATGGGAGAGTATTTTGAATTAGTACAGAAGGACTATACTCTGTCAACTGAAAATGGGACATCTATTATTAGCGTGGAGCTTAAACGCAATGATACCGACTATAAATTTGATACAGATAAAGCCAACCCATTTGGCATAGGTGGTACCGAAGGTTACCACGTAGGCTTTGGTATTGAGTTGTTTGATTCTACCGGAGGCGCTAAAGGCATTAAAAATGCTATAGATGTTGGCAAAGACGGTGTGTTTAACACCAGCGATGTTGTAGGCCTTATTAAATTGAAGAAAGGTGAAACAGGTTATATCCGTTGGGCTATAGAAACCCCCGCGGGCTTAAAAACCTTTCAGGTAACCTCGGCATTAGAAGGTTCTGCACCTGTTGAACCCGGCGTACTAAACAATGAAGTAGCTCCTGCAGCTGCAAAATCTGTTATAAACTGGGATAAGGTATTGGATGATTACGAAGCCCTTACCAACCGATATATATCGCTATCTAAAAAAGCAAAAAACAATGATATAAGCGCACTGGCTGAGCTGCCTTTGGTTTTAGGTAAAGCGAATGATGTGTCTACTAAAATTAAAAAGGCTAAAGGTGAATTAACCCCTGAACAGTGGAGCCGTTTTATATCTATACAAACAAGGCTGGCACAAGCAACGTTGAGCTAGGCTATTGTTTTAATAAAGGCTTATTGTAGGCTTTATCTCCTACATTCAACCTAAGTAAATACAAGCCCAGGGGCAGGTTTTGCAACCCGGTAATACTATATGTGTTTCCCACTTGCACTACCTGCCCTACGGCATTTAACAATTGCCAGTTTACAGGCTGCTGAATGGTTTCCTGAGAGATGGTAACATTATCGGTAAATGGGTTGGGGTAAAGAGTTATATATTGTGGCAATTGCTCAAATGTGTTAAGTGCTGATACAATAGCTGTAGCAGTATCAATTCTACCACAACGGTAAGCTAAAAGCATAACTTCAATAGTACCGGGTGTGCCGGGTGCAAGATAAAACCCATTTGTTGTGTCAGCTAGTGTACCATTGGTATACCATTCATAATAATCAGCATCAAGAGATTGATTGATAAAGTAGGCGCCATCGCCAGGAAATTGTTCTACATAAAAATCGGCCACAGGGTCATACTCCCCCACATGC
>JBIPNX010000074.1:0-8144 GCA_044378145.1 Flavobacteriales bacterium
CACTAAAGACCGTGGCTATTCTTTTGAAGAGCAATTAATAAAGAATACCGAAGGCATGCTCGACCGTAGTTTGAAAGAATATACATTACCCGAACAGCAGGCCATAATACCCATGATGGTTATGACTCCAACCATTATTAATGATGGACGAAGGTTGATTATCTCATCGCAGCCCATGTCGTATTTAACAGATAACTCGTCAAAAAATAATGTGCGTAATGCTAACGTAAAAGAAGATATTGAGTTTTTACGCTTTTTTGCAAAGCAGGGCGCCGATAACCTCCGCTTTACTACCGCACTACGTATGAGCGGTACATTCCCCTATATACTGCCATCGGTTTCAATGCCAACTTACCCCGAGATGCGCGTAATGGATGCCGGCTTACGAGATAATTACGGGCTTAAAACCACGCTGCGCTTTATCTATACGTTCAGGGATTGGATAAGGGCTAATACGTCGGGAGTAGTTATAGTACAAACCCGCGAAGCCAAAGTAGAGAATGGCCAGCCTTTTGAAATTAAGCAAAGCCTGTTCGATGCTGTATCGGGTCCGGTGGGTAATGTGTACACCAATATTTTTAAAACACAGGATTATACTTTAGATGAATTGTTAAGCTATTCATCAGAATGGGCCGATATGCCGCTGGATGTAATCAATTTTGAGTTAAGCGATGCGAAGACTGACAGGGTTTCGCTGAGTTTTCACCTCACATCATTAGAAAAAGCACGGGTTAAGAATGCGTGGATGTTGCCCGAGAATCAAGCATCTTTAAAGCTATTGATGGACTTATTAAAGTAAAATTTCAGTTTACTATTGCGTTGATATAAGAAAAAGTATATTTTTGCACCCGCAATTGACCGATGGTGTAACTGGCAACACGTCTGGTTTTGGTCCAGAAGAGTCTAGGTTCGAGCCCTAGTCGGTCAACGGAAAAGCCCCCTAACAGGGGCTTTTGTCGTTTTAGCGGGTTTGTATTTCAATATTAAGAATAGAAGCTTAGATGAGTTTTGGCATAATAATTGGCTACCTTTAAACCGTAATAAAACAACTCTATGAAAACCTTATTTAAAAGCTCAGCAATAATAGCAGTAGCCTCATTGGCTTTGTTAACTGCCTGTAATAAAGAAGATTCAAGCTCTGTAGCCCAAAACAAAATATGGCTTGCCCATACGGTTGATTATGATGCCAATACGGGTATTACAACAGCTTCAGCACAGTTCCGTTTTAGCAATGCTGTTGGCACATTACTGCGCTTAGACGACCCTGCAAACCTTAAAATTAACAACGAAGATGCAGAGTATGTTGATGCTTTTGCCTGGTATGCTAAAACCTATACCGGTGTTAAAGACAGTGCTGTGTTTGCTTATACAGACCATGATGCAAATACCTTTACCAATACTGTATTGGTTGGCCGCGCTATTGATTTGCCTTCAGGTACTATTACTGTTAGCAAAACTGCAGCGTACGATGTAGTATTTCAGGGGCAACCTGTTGCTACCGGAGAAAGTGTTTCTGTTTATATAAAAGAAGACAATGGCACCGATTGGCAAATGTTTACTACCATATCGGCAGGTGCTACTAAAGTTACCATGACTACTGATAAGCTTGCCCTGCTTAATACAGGCGGTGGTAAATTGAAGATTGAGCGTGTTAAGTTTGGCGAACCGGCCAACAACCCCGGCAAAGGTGGTTTAACAACTTCTAAATACAGCTCGCAGGTTAAGCAAATTACAATTGTAAACTAATTACACTTTAGATAAGTTTATTAAGTCCCGGAAATATCCGGGACTTTTTTGTAACCATACACCGGTATTTCATCTATAAGACTTATGAAAAAGTGGGTAACCTGTTTGTTGTTGCTTTTTGCTATAGCCTGCTTTGGGCAAACCAAGAGTATCAAGGTGTATTTTCTATATGGGTCTAAACCGGCTAAAGCCTTCAAGGGTAAAGAAAAGAAGCGCTTTGGAGGTTTCACGGTGGGCATGTTAGCATTGGGGTAGATAAAGAGATTATAGGCTTTGGCCCAAAGGGTAAGTTTCATGTTTTTCCTAAAGAAAATGAGAGGCATTCGCATTTTAGTTCTGAAAGCCTTGGATCATTTGCTAAAGACTCTGTTGGCGATAAGTATACTGTTGTTACCATACCGGTTACTAATGAGCAGTATAAAAAAATAAAAGACATACATTCCGGGTATTGTTCTGCACCCCCATATGATTATGCCTTTACAGGTATGCGCTGCGCCGCCGCATCGTACGATGTATTGTCTCAGATTGGCCTTTTTAAGCCCAAAAGCAAAAACTGGATGGTAAACAGGATATTCTATCCGCGCCGTTTACGCAAAAGAATGTTAAAAATGGCAGCCGAAAAGGGCTATAAGATTCATAAACAACCGGGGCGTAAAACACGCAAATGGGAAAAGGATTAGTCCCTTAACACCATTTTATAATGGTCTATGTTGCACTCAGAAAACATAGGTCCGTCTTTTTCAAAACCCTCGCGGGCATAGAAGTTAACAGCCGGTAACTGGGCGTGAAGGTAGATGTAGTCAGACAAACCCTCTACATCACTCAATATCCTTTTTAAGATAATAGAACCTACCTTTTTGTTGCGGTATTCCTTTAGCATGGCAAAGCGCTCCAGTTTAAGGCCATTGTCAGTATAGCGCCAGCGGGCGGTGCCTACAGGCTGCCCATCAGAGTATACAAGGTAGTGCCTTGAGTTTTCTTCAAACTCGTCAAATTCCTCTTCGCGCGATACTTTTTGTTCTTCAACAAAAACCTGACGGCGTATTTCACAAGCAGTTTCAAACAGTTCAATGTCTGCGGCGGTAAAAGAGATTACATCGGTATGCATGGTGTCGCAAAGGTAGTTTTGTAAACAATATGCAGCACATCTAACCCAGAATGATGTGTAATGCTTGTCAGCCCGCTTAAGGGCGGTATAATTGGCGATTTAACCCCACCGCGGAAATGGATTGGTGCCGTAAAAATACGGGCCTCGTCCCAAAGGCCGGCGGCAATAAAATGGTTTAGTGTTTCGGCGCCTCCTTCTACAAGTATGCTGGTAATGTTGCGGCGGAACAGTTCATCCATCAGGCCGTCTAATAAGTTTGCTTCTTTATCCAGCATTACCCATTCGGCTTCAGGGGCTACACGGGCTTCTTTTTGGTTTATAACAAGGGTAGGGGCTGTTTGGTCAAATATTTTAAGGTTGCCACTAAGGCTGGCGCTGCTATCAATAACTACCCGTATTGGGTTGTTACCATCTACCAGACGTACCGTAAGTGCAGGGTTATCATTAAGCACTGTGTTTTTGCCTACTAAAATTGCCTGTTCATGGCTGCGCCAAAGGTGTACCAGGCGGTGAGACGGTAAACTGCTTACTTGTGCAGCTGAGGCCTGGCCTGCGCTGCGGGGTTTATCAATATACCCATCAGCAGTTTGGGCCCATTTAAGTATAACGTAGGGACGTTTGTTGTTATGGTAGGTTACAAAACGACGGTTTAGTGCTATGGCTTCACTTTCCAGCACTCCGGTAATAACGTTTATACCCGCATCCTGCAATAGCTTAATACCACGTCCTGCTACCTGTGGGTTTGGGTCGGTACAGGCTACAACCACATTCTTTATGCCTTTCTTAATAATTAGGTTAGCACAGGGTGGTGTTTTACCAAAGTGGGAGCAGGGCTCCAGGCTTACATATAGTGTCGATTCTGCCAGAATAGCAGGGTCGGTAATGTTTGAAAGGGCATTAACCTCGGCATGTGGGCCGCCAAAATGGGTGTGGTAGCCTTCGCTAATTATTTTATTGTTATGAACTAATAATGAGCCTACTATGGGATTAGGCGCAACGTGCCCCATACCTTGCTGCGCAAGTTGTAAGCAACGGCGCATAAAAGTTTGGTGATTTAAACTAATTTCGCCCACGGCACGTTTTTTGAATGACCCAATCATATTAACTAAGTAAATATAATAAAATGAGAATAATATTAACTACACTTTTATTTGCATTCCTGACACCCATTTTTGGTCAGGATTTGATAGTAAGAAGCAACGGGGATACTATTAAAAGCTACGTTAGCGAGGTAGGTAAAGACGAGATACGCTACCGCAAGGTTGACGACAGGACCCAACCCGTTTACATCATTAAAAAATCGCTGGTTACCAAAGTGGTTTATGAAAATGGCGAGGTTGATACCTTTGAACCTACCAAGCAGGATAAATCAGCGGCTAACTTTCCTTTCCGCCACCGTATGTCGTGGGTATATACTGATGTGTTTATAGCCCGTTTTAGCATTGCGTACGAGTATGTTACCAAAAGCGGATATATAGGCCTCAGGGTGCCTATGTCAATTGGCGTTTCACCGTTTTTTGGCAGTAGTAATGGTAATGTTAATGGCCCGGGGTTAACATACCTGTCAGGTTTAGACCTTTGCATTTACCCAACAACAGCCCGTGGCGAGGTTAAATACTTTTTTGGCCCCCAGTTTAGGGTAGGCCACTCTACCAGCGACTTATGGGAAGGTGAAGCTAATACCTTTGGTGTGGTAACGTTTGCAAACGGTATTTCGGTAAATATCATTCCCGAACTTAATATGTCGGCTTATTTGGGTGTTGGTGTTAAATATGTACACTACCCTAACTATACCAATTATTACGACCCCAATACCGGTGGTTATGTAACCGGATCTATGAACGCAGTTTACCCGCATGCTACCTTTGGTATGACAGTGGGTTATAACTTTGGAGGAAAATAGTTGGCAAATTGCTATAAATAAAAAGCCCCCTGAAGTTTCTTCAGGGGGCTTTTTTTATTAATAGTTTATCCGACTTATTTAAAGTCGATAAGTTCAACATCAAAAATCAGGGTTGCTTTAGCAGGGATAACCGGTGGACGGCCATTTTCGCCATAAGCTAAATCGTAAGGAATAATAAAGCGGTATTTAGCGCCTTTCTTCATTAGGGCAACACCTTCGTCCCAGCCTTTAATTACCATGCCGTTACCTAAACTAAAGCTAAACGGTTGGTTGCGTGGTACTGATGAATCAAATACTTTTTGATCTGTAAAAAAGCCGGTGTAATGCACAGTTACTTGTTGTCCTGCTTTTGGAGAATCGCCGGCGCCTTCTTCAACTACAACATATTGTAAACCACTTGGAAGGGTGTTTACTTTTTTACCATCAACATTGTAGAAAGTTGGTTTGTAGCCCGGTTTTATATCAACCAGTTCCACTTCAAAAATAAGGGTTGAGTTGGCAGGGATAGGGCCGCGTTGCATAGAGCCATAACCAAGTTCTGATGGTATGGTTAAGATTGCTTTTTCGCCTTTGCGAAGCAATAAAAGGCCTTCTTCCCAACCTTTAATTACCATGCCTTTACCAAGGGCAAATTTAATAGGCTCGTTACGGTCAAAAGACGAGTCGAATTTTTTACCGTCGGTAAATGTACCTGTGTAATGCACTACAACAGTATCGCCATTTTCTGCCTTAGGGGCATCTTTATCTACCTTGTTTAGTAATTTAACTTTTAAACCTGATGGGGTTGTTACTTCTTCGTTCATTTTAAGTTTTGTTTGAGCAATTAACAGGCTTGCCGAAAACATCATCGGCAATAAGCCTAAAAGGATTATTTTTTTCATTTTCATTATTTGTTTTTGGTAATACTAACCAAGCGTAAGTTAAAAATTAGTGTAGAATATGGAGGTATTACGGGTTGATACCCTTGTGGACCATAGCCTAAACGGTAAGGTATAATAACGGTAGCCTCGGCCCCGGGAGACATTAATTGTAAAGCCTCGTCAAAACCGGGTATTACCATTCCCACACCTGTAACCATAGACATGTTGTCAATATCCTCATTACTATCAAAAACAGAGCCATCAATAAACATACCGGTGTATTTCACTTTCACACTATCGCCGGTTACGGGTTTATCGCCTGTGCCGGGTTTGGTTTCTATGTAATATAAACCCGATGCCGTTGGAGTTACCGTTAGTTTATTGGCTGCAATAAAATCGTCAATATTCTTTTTCTCTATTTCGCCAGCTATCCGGTCTTTGTCAGCTTGTTTTTTATCAAAAAACACCTTAAAGCTGTCCATTTCCATTATGCTGTTTAGCATAATGTTCATTACTATATTAGAGTTTGCTTCCACTTTAAAAGGTAAGTCGGCACGCTCCATTTTATATATATAATGAAAGAATGTGTCAGCATTAAACTTAGCAGTAAGGCTGTCGCCCACATGCATCAAAGCTAATATCTCAGAGTAGTCTCCTTTAAAATTTGGCTTGGCCAGCATTTCGTAATAGGGTATCCCTTCGTTCTTCTCAACAGTAGACGACGCAAATAATAAGGTATCGGGTTTTTCTGTTTTTACCTCCAGAGATAAAAACAATACCTGCCCTTCTTTAGGCATTTGGCCCTTCTTGTTTGTTTTATGAAACTTGTAAAGAATGCCAGAGGGTGTTTGTGTATAGCCCTTGTTGGCATTAGGCTGCGCCAATGCATTCCCAATAAGGGCAAACACAATAAAAATAACTAAGGCAACCCGTTTCATTATTTTTTAGGCTGTGGTGGTGGAGTACCTTGTTGTGCACCGCCCGGAGGCATCATTGTAGGATCCGGCTGTGCAGGCATTTTCTCCAGCTTTACAATTTCAAGCTCGAACAACAAAGTAGTGTATGGAGGTATAACCGGGCGGTAACCGCGTGCGCCGTAAGCTAAACGGTAAGGTACAATTAGGCTTGCTTTGGTACCTACGCTCATATAAGAAATAGCTTCGTCCCAACCGGGTATAACCATACCCTGGCCTACAGGTACTTCTAATGGTGGCCTGCCTTCGCTGCCATCAAAAGGAATACTGTCTAAGAACATACCTGTATAGGTTATACTGGCTATTAAGCCTTTTTCGGCTTTTTGGCCGGTGCCTTTTTTAGTTTCAATATAATATAAACCGCTGGCTGTTGGTTTGGCTGTTATGCCATGGCTTGCCACAAAATCGGCAATGCGTTTGTTTTCCAATACGGTTTCTTTGGCGTCTTTCTCAGCTTGAATCTTGTTAAAGTACACTTTAAAGTTATCCATTGTCATGTACTTGGTAAGTTTCACATCAACAATAACCTTAGAGCCAGATTCAACAAAAGCAGGTAGGCTGTCTATTTTAAATACATTATGGAAGAATGTATCGGCATCAATTTTAATGGTTGCGCTGTCGCCAACGTGCATAAGGGCTAAAACCTCAGAATAATCGCCATCAAAAGTTGGTTTGGCAAGCATTTCAAAGTAAGGAAGGCCTTCGCGTTTGTTCACTTCTTCTGAAGAGAAAAGCAACGAGTCTGCACTTTCTGTTTTAACTATCAGCTTTAAAAATAAAATGTCGCCTTCAGCAGGTTTTGCCGAGTCTTCATTATGTACATGCAGTTTGTAAAGTAGGCCGGTTTCGGTTTCTTCAAAACCATCGCCACACGATGTCATAAAGAACATAAGGCTGGCTGCCAAAGAGAAAAGAAGTGTTTTTTTCATTTAAAAGATTGGTTATTGTATACTTAAAAGTTCAATGTCGTAAACCACCGGTGTAAGGGGTGGTATTTTATCATTATCGCCCACTACGCCGTGAGCAAGGTGCGAAGGTAATATAAACTTGGCTTTGTCGCCAACGTGCATGTATTTTAAGCCTTCGTGCACGCCGCTTTCTACATTGTCGTGGTCTACTATTACTTCTACCGGTTTGCCTGTACGCGAGTTATATACCTCTTTACCATCAAGCAAAAGTGTAGTAAAATGGATTAGCACCTTTTGGTCTTTTTTAGGCATGGCTGGGTTGCCGGGTGCCTTTTTATAAATAACGTAGCGCAGCCCTGTCGGGGTTTTTGTAACTACCAGGCCATGGCGTTGCACATACTTATCAATTTGCAGGGCTTCGCCTTCGGTTACCCGTTTATTAATCTCCACCATCGATTCCTTATTGGCCTTATCCTTACGAACCTTTTTGGGTATGGGCTGTTGCTCGGGCCCATCGCCACCGCAGGCAGCTAGCACCATTACAAGCCCAAGCATAAGGAATTTAAGAGTTGATAATTTCGTTGGCATACGTATCGAGCAGTGTAACGAATTTTTCTACGGTTTGTTGTAGGGTAAGAGATGATT
>JBIPNX010000075.1:0-8097 GCA_044378145.1 Flavobacteriales bacterium
GCTTTTATGCAATAGCCCTGCATAAGCTTAAAGCCAATGCCGCAGCCCGAAAGCTCATCAAAAGGATAACTACAATCGGTACGTTTAGGATCTAAAACTGCAACGGCTTTAGGTATTTCATCGCCGGGTAAGTGGTGGTCACAAATAATAAAATCGATGCCGCGTTGTATAGCGTATTCTACTTTGTCAATAGATTTTATGCCGCAATCTAATGCTATGATAAGGCTGTAGCCATTGGCATTGGCGTAGTCTATACCATCGAATGATATGCCGTACCCTTCCTTATAACGGTCGGGTATGTAATAGGCTAAGTTGGGGTAATAGTTTTTCAGAAACGAATAAACCAAGGCTACCGATGTGGTTCCATCCACATCATAATCGCCGTAAATTAAAATCTTCTCACCCGTCTCAATGGCATCCAGAATGCGGTTAACCGCCTTGTCCATATCCGCCATTAAAAAAGGGTCGTGCAGGTGGCTTGCATCAGGCCTGAAGAATTTCTTCGCCTCATCAAACGTGGTAATACCACGCAACACCAGTAGGCGTGCAAGGGTTTTATTAATATTCAATTCTTTGCTGAGCCTTTCTATAGCCTCTACATCATCTACCTCTTGTATAACCCAGCGTTTGCTAACTACCATGTCGTAAATCTATCTAAATCTTTCTCAAAATCATCAATCCATCCCTTACAGGCAGCAATACATTCTCTACGCGTTCATCGGCCTGCACCTTGTTGTTAAATTCCATTATGGCTTTGGCTTCGTAATCGTTATGGGCAACATCAACTACCACCTTGCCACTCCATAACACATTGTCGGCAATCATAAAACCTCCGCTTGGTATTTTATCAATCAGTAAATCGTAATACAAGGGGTAGTTGTACTTATCGGCATCAATAAATACCAGGTCAAAAGGGCCTTCCAATGTTGTTATTACCTCTTTAGCATCGCCAATAATAAGCTCTATGCTGTTGCTGTACGGGCTTTGAAAAAAGTACTCTTCCAAAACATGTTTTAGCTCCTCATTTGCTTCTATGGTTGTAAGCTTGCCGCCATCGGCCAACCCCTCTGCCATGCATAGGGCAGAATAACCCGTATAGCTTCCTACTTCTAATATCCTGTTGGGTTTTATCATGTGCGATAACATACTCAGCACACGGCCCTGCAAATGCCCGCTAAGCATACGCGGGGCAATCTGTTTTACATAGGTTTCGCGGTTTATGCGGGCAAGCAACTCACTCTCGGGCGAGGTATGGTCTTCAGCGTAGCGCTCTATATCGGCGGGGAGGAAATTCATAGTGCAAAGATAAGCCTTGATTATAGGATTAAAGGATTTCTTGATAAAAACTCTATAAGCTATACGCTGCAAGCTATAAGCTATAAGCTATTTTTAAACCTTCTTGCCCTCAATTTGTCTTTAAGAAAGAGGTTCAATTATGGTTTGGTTAAGAAAGGGGGCAAAAGCACCCATTTTTAAAATAATAGTACCTTTGTAGTGGATATAGATATTTATTAAAAAGGATTTTGGATATGGCTACAATGACCCATCGTTTTGAGGTGACCTTATCGGACACCGCCCGCAAAGAGCAAATAGGCTCTCCGGTACCTGATTTTGGTACTGTAACTACCGACCACATGTTTATTGCCGAATACAAAAATGGCCAATGGCAAGATGCACGCATTATGCCTTTCCAGAATATACCAATGGGCCCCAGCTCATCTGTATTCCATTACGGACAGGCTATTTTTGAAGGTATAAAAGCTTACAGACAGCCCGATGGCAAGGTGAAGATATTCCGCCCCGAGAAAAACTGGGAGCGCTTTAACACATCGGCAGAACGTATGGCTATGCCTACCATTCCGCGCGATTTGTTTATGGACTCTATTACCGAGTTAGTAAACATTGAAAACTTATGGGTTCCTGATGAGGAAGGCTCATCGCTTTACATACGCCCGTTTATGATTGCTACCGAGGAGTTGTTGCGTGTTAAACCCAGCGACAATTTCTTATACATGGTACTGTTAAGCCCCGCGGCCAGCTACTACAGCAAACCGCTGAACATATTAGTGTCTGACCACTACACCCGTGCCGACTACGGCGGAACAGGCTTTGCCAAAGCAGCAGGCAACTACGCACGTGCCATGAAAGGACAAGTAGAGGCCAACGCTAAAGGTTACGACCAAATGTTGTGGATGGAAAGCCCTGACTATAAATACATACAGGAAAGCGGTACCATGAATGTGTTTTTTGCCATTGGCGATACGTTAGTAACGCCTGCCCTTGACGGTTGTATTTTAGATGGTGTTACCCGCGACAGTATTATTCAACTGGTGCGCAACGCCGGCCATAAAATTGAAGAACGCCGCATTACTATTGATGAGGTGCTTTGGGCCCATAAAAATAACCTATTACGCGATGCCTTTGGCACCGGCACAGCAGCATCGGTAGCGCCGTTCCAAAAAATTACGTACAAGTCTATGGATTTGGAATTGCCGCCAATGAGCGAACGCCCATTCTCTAACGACCTTAAAGCTGAATTGGATAAAATTAAATACGGCCAGACTCCTGATATTTTTAACTGGATGCTTGAGCTGTAATCTAAAAAAACATAAAGGAAAGCCCTTGCAGAAATGTGGGGGCTTTTTTATTGTAATTCCAAAACCAGCCTGTCTATTTCGGCAGTGGTATTAAAGCTATGCAGGCAAATGCGGATACGCTCTGCGCCTTTGGGTACAGTTGGACTTACAATTGGCCTTGTATCAAAGCCTTTTTCTTCCAGCTTTTGGGCCAGTGCACGCACCTCTGCATTACCAGGCACTATAATACCCTGTATGGGCGATGGGCTATCTAATACCTGGTACGGTAACCCTTTGGTTTTTTCGCGGTAGTAATCAATAAGAGAATATAATTGCTCTATTTTTTGATGGTTGCTCAGCATGTACCAATAGGCTGCCAATGCCTGCCTGTAAGCGTGCGGTGGCAACGCGGTAGAGTATATAAACGGACGGGCATAGTTGGTTAAATAATTGCGCAGGGTATTACTGCCTAATATTATAGCCCCGTGACTTGCCAATGCCTTGCCAAAGGTATGCAGGCGGGCGAAGCACTTATTTTCTATCCCTAAATGGTTAACCAAGCCCAAACCTTTCTCGCCAACAAAGCCGGTTGCATGGGCCTCATCTACTATCAGGGCAGCATTGTGTAGTTCACATAGAACTGCAATCTCATCAAGCAATGCAAGGTCGCCATCCATAGAATAAACACTCTCTACAGCCACAAAAACCTGTCCGTGGGCTTGTTTAAGCTTATCCTCTAAATCGGTTAAATCGTTATGCTTAAAAGCGATGTTATTAGCCTTGCTTAGCTTCAACCCATCGTGAATGGAAGCATGTACCAACTCATCGTACAAAATGGTATCGCCCTGGTTGGCAATGCATCCAAATAGTCCAAGGTTAGCATCGTAGCCCGAGTTGAAAATCAACCCAGCTTCGGCATTATGTATTTTGGCAATTTCGGCCTCTACCCCTTCGGCAATCATGGTGTTGCCTGCTAATAAGCGCGAGCCTGTAGCCCCGGTAAAGTCGGCGGGAGAATCTATCGCAATGTTTAATGTAAGCAGTTTGAACTTTTTATCGCGGGCAAGGCCTAGGTAATCGTTAGAGCAAAAATCAATCAAGCCATCGCCTGTGCGTAGTTTACGCAGCAAGCCCCGTTCTGCACGCGATTGCAGTTTTTCTGATAAGGTATCTTGAATTGATTTGCTCATGATGTCCTCCCTCAAAAGGGAGACATTAATTATGCAGTAACACCCACACCTGTAGCCGCTTCTGCTGCTTTGGCTTTACGTTCCGGGTCGCCTTTAAAGGCTTCTTTTGGCGTTAGGCCCAATATCTCAAACATCATCATATCCTCGTCAAACTCAGGGTTTGGAGTGGTAAGCAACTTATCGCCTGCAAAAATAGAGTTAGCGCCTGCCATAAAGCACATTGCCTGGCCCGGTATACCCAACTGCATGCGGCCTGCCGATAAACGCACGGCAGATTTTGGCAATACAATACGGGCAGTGGCAACCATGCGCACCATATCCCAAACGGGTACAGGTGGCTGGTCTTCCATAGGCGTACCTTCTACCGCTACAAGGGCGTTAATAGGCACACTCTCAGGCTGTGGATTAAGGTTAACAAGGGTGTGTAACATACCTATACGGTCGTCAACACTTTCGCCCATGCCTATAATACCACCCGAGCATACTGTCATACCTGCTTTGCGCACGTTTTTAAGTGTGTCTAAACGGTCGTCGTACGTACGGGTAGAAATGATATTGGTATAGTTCTCTTTTGATGTATCAATGTTGTGGTTGTAAGCATACAACCCGGCATCGGCAAGGCGTTTTGCCTTCTCTTCGTCCAGCATACCCAGGGTACAGCATACTTCCATATCAAGGCCGTTAATGCCTTTAACCATTTCGATAACACGGTCAAAGTCGCTATTGTTGCGCACTTCGCGCCATGCAGCGCCTAAACACATGCGCGATGCGCCTGCATTCTTTGCACGGGTAGCCATTTCCATTACCTCATCAACCTGCATAAGCTTTTGCACCTTAACCTCGGTGTTGTAACGTGCAGCTTGTGGGCAATAGGCGCAATCTTCAACACAACCACCGGTTTTAATGGATAGTAATGATGATACCTGCACCTCGCCTGCCGTATGGTGCTGGCGATGAACCGTAGCAGCCTGGTAAACAAGCTCCAGTAATGGGGTATTGTATATGGTAAGAATCTCTTCTTTAGTCCAGTTGTGGCGTACTTCGCTCATAAATAATAATTCTAAACAGATGGTAAAGATAGGAAATTTACCTGCTTTTTGTAAGTTTGATTATTCTCATACTAATAGATGATAGACATCGACCTGAAAAATATTGACCCTGAAGACATAGAAGATGTTCTTATTAAGGTTGAGGATTCTTTTAATATCCGCTTCGGCATTGATGAGCTAAAATACGTAGAAACCTTTGGCCAACTGCGTGATATTATACTAATAAAATTGGCCTTAACAGACACAGGGGGCTGTACTACCCAACAGGCTTTTTATAAACTCCGTGACGCTATAAATGCAGTAACGCTCTATGGCAAAATAACTCCTGAAACATTATTAGCCGATATTTTACCACGAGGTAAAAGGCTTTCTACTGTTAAGCGCATAGAAAACCAATTAGGATTTAAACTGAAATTACTGCAACCACCTAAGTTTGTAACAGTACTTATTGCTATAGGTATTTTTAGCTCAATAGGGTATATATTTTATAATTGGATTGCGGGCTTATCCGGCATTCTTGTTTTTATCGGTGCCAGTATTCTGGCTACTAAAACAGGTAGTGAATTCAGGGTGCAAACCGTTGGTCAGCTAGCAAGTCTTATAACCCGCGAAAGCTACTATAACTCACGTCGTATTGCCAACACTTTTAATAGGTCCGAAATCAACCAGGTACTGATTGACCTGTTTGTTACTGAACTTGATTTGCCTTCGGCTAATTAGCCTTCTTCCTATTTCAAATAGCTCAAAGTAGCTCTGCTATTCTATTCTGGTTTTTGCCCTCTCTAAACAAAAACAAAAAAAAGGGGGTTTCACTAATTGAAAGCAAAAACTAAGAAAACATGAAAACAAAAGCATTTTACATGGGCGTACTCGCCCTTTTACTGTCAATCACAGTCGTCAAAGCCCAGTTGGGATCGCACATAGGGTTTAATGTAGGCCCATCAATATCAATTTTTCACGGTAGCGATTATGCCGAGAATTTCCGCTCAAAAACCGGCTTAGCGGCAGGCATTACCTACCAATATGCATTTAACACCACATTTGCCCTACACACCGGCCTTTTATACGAAAGTAAAGGCATTACTTCGCGCGTTACGCTAGACCCGTTTGATATTGATGTACGCACCAGGTCAAACTTTAGCTATTTAGCTATTCCTATACTGTTCCGCGCCCACCTGCTACCAGAAAAAAAGCTTAGGCCATTTATTAATGCAGGGCCTTATTTTGGGTTTTTAATGCGCCAAATGAATGTGCAACGCAGCGACAACAACGGCAATATTGATATTGTACGTACAAACAATACTGATAATTTCAACGCGTTTGATGTTGGTTTGAGCGGTGGTGTTGGTTTGGATTTTCTTATAACCAGTAATATGCACCTTGACTTTGAGATACGCGATAACCTTGGTTTTTACAACATCAACGAATCGAACGACGCAGACTTTCGTTTAAAAAATAACAGCCTTAACTTTTTAATAGGTATGCTGTTTAGTATTCACTAGTTAGAAAAATATACTCCTTATACAAAGTCCCTACCGTTTTGGTGGGGATTTTTTTGTGCCTTAATATTTATCATCAAAAGATAAACTAAAAAGCAAAAAATAGTTTTGTATTTTATTTTTGGAGTATATTTCGGCTTAAATCTAACCATCTATGAAACGGTATCTATTTTGTTTTCTGCTACTTTCTGCTACCCTATTGGGTGCTTGTAAAAAGGATGATGATTGCGATGGCGATAACCAACCGGCTAACTACCGCCCAATTATTATGATGCATGGCTTTTTAGCCTCGGGCGATACGTATGCGGGGCAGGCCATGCGATTATCTAGCAACGGGTACGAGAATAATAAAATATATGTTTTTGACTGGAATAGCCTTAACCAGGGCAGCAACACCAACGATTTATTAGACCAGCTAATTGATAGCGTACTGGCAGCTACCGGCGCAACCCAGGTAGATTTAGTGGGCCACTCTGCCGGTGGTGGTGTTGGGTTTAGTTATATTTCAGACAGCACACATGCCGCCAAAGTTGCCCACTATATCCATTTAGGCAGCAACCCGCAAAGCAGCATACCTGTTTACGGTAGCGATACAGTTAAGGTGCTTAATATATGGTCTGCTGCCGACTCTGTTGTTGCCGGGGCAAACATACCGGGAGCAACCAATGTTACCCTGCAAGGGGCAGACCATTACCAGGTTGCCACATCGGAACAAACGTTTACTGAGCTTTTTAAATTTTGTAACGATGGAAAAATGCCTACTACCGTTACCATAACACCCCAAACCCCTATCCAGATTTCGGGTAAGTGCGTTACCCTTGGCGAAAACGCCCCAATGGTGGGTGCAACAATAAAAGTTTACCCTACCCATAATGCCACAGGCCTTAGAGTAGACCCTGTGCCTGCCGCCGTGTTAACGGTAGATAGCAAAGGAAAATGGGGTCCTATTGATATTATGGCCAACCAAACATACGAGTTTGAAGTAATTAGCGCCAATAGCACCGACAGGGTAGTACATTACTATCGCGAGGGCTTTTTCCGTTCTAACCACCTTGTTTACCTGCGCACATTACCCCCTGCCAACTCAATTGCCGGGTTCTTATTAAACGGGCTACCCAATACCGACGACCAAAGTGTGGTTGCCTTTTTTGCATCGAGCCAGGCGGTAATAACCGGAAGGGATAACTTTAGCGTAAACAATACCAACTTAGCTATATCACCCTTTGCCGATGCCTCTAAAACAGCTATTGCGTATTTTATGTATGATGATGGCGATAATACTACCGAAGTAACACCCGTAGGCCTTTTTGGCCAATTCCCGTTTTTAAACGGGGTTGATGTGTTCTTTGCCACTACCCCACCCCAAACCATAAGTTTACAGTTTAATGGCCGTACGCTAAATGTTCCTAACCTAAAATCGGCTACGGATGGAGTGATTGTAGCGGTGTTTGATTAATAATTTCAATCCTTTCTTTACACTTAAAATCCCCGGCTGTACTGCAGTTGGGTTTTTTTTGTTGTTGATTTTCATCATTTTTTTTAAAATGGCGTAGGGGTACTTTTGTTTTGAAATGTCTTAGCTACATAAAAACAAAAAACTATGTACAATTTTAAAAATTTCAAAACAGTATTTTTTGCCGTAGCATTAGTAGCATTAATAAGTTTAGCAACATCGTGCGGCAAGCATGTAGATGGGTCGGGCAACGTAATAAGCGAAGAACGCGTAGTACCCACCTTTACCAATGTAGATATGAGTGGCAGCTATAACGTTGTTATCACCCAG
>JBIPNX010000076.1:0-8081 GCA_044378145.1 Flavobacteriales bacterium
CTGCGAATGTTAAAAACAAAGCAGCTATAGTGATTATCTTTTTCATATCTATAATTGTATTACAGTGTTTTTATATTATTCGCGAACTGAGAAGTAGTATTCAACAATTTGGCAAGAAGCAGGGCTGTCGCTAACATACATCTGTAAAGTGTAAGTATGAGCACCCGGAGCTACTGCAGCACGTGCGCCAATAGACCATAACCACTGGTTTTGAGCAAAAGAGATGTTGTAGTTGTCGTGTAAGCCACCACCTAAGTTAGTAGCACCATCAACAATAATCCTGTAACCTGCAAAGTCGGCAAAGCTTAAGGTAGCTCCGTTAGCTTCGTAGAATACGTTGTTGCCTGTGCTGGTAAGTGTTACCGAAGCAACGTTTAACCAAGCACCAGCAGAACCCGGAACGAAACCAGGGCCGAAGTTATTTACACCATTGCTGTTAGAAGCAGAAGAAGGACCGGTTGGGCCAATAGGGCCTTGAGCACCGGCAGGACCTTGAGCACCTGTAGCACCAGCTGCGCCAGTTGCACCAGCAGGGCCTTGAGCACCAGTAGCACCAGCTGCGCCAGTTGCACCAGCAGGGCCTTGAGCACCAGTAGCACCGGCAGGACCGGCAGGACCTTGAGCACCGGCAGGACCGGTAGCACCATCAGCACCGGCAGGACCTTGAGCACCAGTTGCACCGTCAGCACCAGCAGGGCCGGCAGGGCCTTGAGCACCAGTAGCACCATCAGCACCAGCAGGACCGGCAGGGCCTTGAGCACCAGTTGCACCGTCAGCACCAGCAGGGCCGGCAGGGCCTTGAGCACCAGTAGCACCATCAGCACCAGCAGGACCGGCAGGGCCTTGAGCACCGGCAGGACCAGTAGCACCATCAGCACCAGCAGGACCGGCAGGGCCTTGAGCACCAGTAGCACCATCAGCACCAGCAGGACCGGCAGGACCGGCAGGGCCTTGAGCACCGGCAGGACCAGTAGCACCATCAGCACCGGCAGGGCCTTGAGCACCAGTTGCACCGTTAGCACCGGCAGGGCCTTGAGCACCGGCAGGACCGGTAGCACCATCAGCACCTTGAGCACCAGTTGCACCGTTAGCACCTGCAGGGCCTTGAGCACCGGCAGGACCAGTTGCGCCATCAGCACCAGCTGGGCCTTGAGCGCCAGTTGCACCGTTAGCACCGGCAGGACCTTGTGGGCCTGTAGCACCATCGGCACCGTTTGCACCTGCAGGACCTTGTGGGCCTGTAGCGCCAGCGCTACCTGCAGGGCCTTGTGGGCCTTGAATACCTTGTGGGCCGGTTGGGCCTGTAGCACCGTTAATACCGTTAGCACCGTTTGCGCCTTGTGGACCTGTTGGGCCAACGCCACCGTTTACTACGTTACCGGCTACAAAAGCATATGGAACAGCCCAAAAAGGCAATGTACCCATATCAATCCAGCCACTTTGGTCTACTTCAATTTTAATGTAGCACTGAGAAGCGCCCCAAGGAATGGCTGCAAAGTTGGCAGCAAGACCACCTGTTTGAGTACCCTGGCCAATTACCCTTGTAAACAAACCAAACTGATTTGTTGGAACGTTGTTGTGTACCTCTTGGTATTGAACCACATCTGGGCTAACACTTGAAAGGATAGAAAAGCGAACACCTGTTAAAGTTGTGTTTGCCAATAGCGAGCCATTATTGTTGCGGGCAACAGCTTGGTAATTAATTCCTTGAGGAACGTTTTGGCCAAGTACTGTTCCGGCAACCAGCACGGACAGAATTAGTAAGATTCTCTTCATAAGCTAATGAATTGTTTGATTTTAGTCTGCTAAAGTATAATAAAAAATGAATACTTCATGTGAGATTTTGAATTTTATTGACATTTTTTTAAATTTTTCTTGGTTTGGATTGTGTTAAGCCAATTCATGTACATACATATATTTAGCGCATTCCAACAAAAAATCGATAAAGCCCGCAGTTTTACACCAGATAATTACATCTTATTTGTGGTGTAAGTTTTTTTAACTTTTTTAATGAAATTCTAATTTCGCCTGTCGTTACCCCAAAATAATTTGTGGCGGAGTGTATTTAAGAACGATTGCCCCGGGCGGCGCACCAGGTTGATACTGAAAGGCGCTTTGCTGATATTAATAGTTGTTTGGCAGTTAATGCTTTTTGAGCGGGAATCAAGAGAGGCTAAAAAATCGTTACTGCGAGATTGTACGCTAAGTGTAAGCAGCCCATTATCGGGTATTACCAGCGGGCGTACATTTAAATTATGCGGGGCAATAGGGTTTATTATAAAGTTTTGGTTGTCGGGCATTAAAATAGGCCCCTCGCAGCTTAATGAGTAGGCTGTAGAACCTGTTGGGGTAGATATTATCAAGCCATCGGCCCAATACGAATTTAAAAACACATTGTTTAAATGCACATCTACGGTAATCATAGATGTAGTGTCTTTTTTATGCACTGTAAGTTCGTTTAGTGCGTAAGGGTAGCCATCAAAATCGGTATCGGTGTTTTCTACTTTTAGCAGCGCACGTTTATCAATTTCGTAGGTGCCGGATAATAATGCATCGGCAGCTTCGGCAATTTCGTCTTTGCCAAACTCGGTTAAAAAGCCCAAACGCCCTGTGTTTATTCCTAAAATGGGTATTTCGCTATCGCGCACAAAGGTGGTTGCATCTAATAAGGTACCATCGCCACCAAAGCTTACTAAAAGGTCAGCACCTGCTAATTCTGCATGCGATGCGAAATAATTAATGCCACCGGTTGAAAGGTGGTTGCGCAGGTAATCAAAAACAATAACATCAACATTGCCTTGCAGCAGCTTATCTATAAAAGCTGAAACAGCAGCTATATTTTCGCTGGCCGATTGTTTACCGTAAATAGCAATGCGCATAGGGCAAAGGTATTGGTTATTTGGCTACAGCCCTTTTTAATTCGCGTCCTGTAGCTGCAGCCAACCCGCCAACAAGCCCGCCAATAACAGCGGTAACCAGTATAAGCACTATAACAGAGCCACCCACCGGTAATATATTGGCAACCTTGCTTGCCAGTATATGTTCGTTTTGCATATCTATTACAAAGGCATTGGTAAACCATAAAATAAAAATGCCTAAAAAGCCGGCTAAAAAAGCCTTTCCTTTGGGCTGGCCCATAGCCAGTTCTACTGCAAATGCAGCTATAGCAATGCTCCACCAGGGCATAAACATTTCCAGTAACAAAGCCAGTACGGCAATCAGTATAATTTTTATAAGCAGTTTCATTAGTTGCCGGGGTTAAAGGTTTGTTTGTACATAGGCTTATCGGGCGCCTTGCGGTAATAGTTTAGTTTATAGTATTCGCCCTTGGTCCATTTATCTATCATGCTTGCATAGAACGGGCTGCCGGGGTTACCGCTTTGGCCGCCGGGGTATATGCCATAAGCCTCAGGCTCTGTGCCCAACTGTACAACCATGCGCCATGATGGGCCGTTGCGTTCTGATGTAGCGTTTACAATGTTAAGGTAGCCGCCATTATGTATATTGTAATAGCTAAATGCCGGCAACTGCATAAGGTGTAAAATAGAGGTTGATTTATAATCGGCCCATAAGTAAGGCTTGTTACCGTGCTCTTTTTTCCAGTCGGCTATTTTGCCTGCCATTGCTTTAAAGGCAGAGTTAATTATTGTGCCTGCATTTTCTTTTTCGGGTGTTTTCTTTACATCGAAGAAAACAGAATTTGGTTGCCTTAGCGCCAATAGGTAGGTAGTAAATACCAATGGCCTTTTAAGTGTTATGGTAGTGTCGCTAAACTCGTCCCAGGTTAAATCTAAAAATGCCTTGCTCCAGAGCTCAAATGCCGATGCTGCAGTAACATCGGGGTTACTAAAGTAGTCCCACTTGCTTAAGTCGGTAGCAATGGCTTTTTCATCATGCGATAGTTTTGCCTGGTCAAGGTTTTTTAAGAATAGAGGTAATAAATCGCGTGCCTTAACATTAAAGTTATCGTTTTGCAAGGTCATCATATCCTTGGGCGTTATCTTGTTTAAACGCTCCAGTTCCTCATTAACCCTGCGGTTGCGGTAAAATTCAAACCCATTAAACCCACTATACAGGTATGGGTAAGTAGCATCTGTAGGGTGCTGGTTGGCCGAGCTTACAAAGCCCCTTGGTGGGTTGTACGATAGCGGGTTATGCTCTACCGGTATAAACTTAGACCAGCCAGTTTGGGGTACGCTGCCATCCATAACATAACGGCCTTGCCCCGGCCATTTATTTACAAACTTGCCCTGTTGGGTAATTGCCACATCGCCCGCTACCGATGCAAATACAAAGTTTTGTCCTGGGCATGCAAATGTTTTAATGGCTTCGCGGTAATCGTTAAAGTTTTTGGCCCTGTTTAAATTGTGCAGGGTAACCATTTCGTTGCTTTGTATGTGGGCTGTCCAGCTAAGGGCATAACCAATTCGGTCTCCGGTTTTACCTTTAAAACTATTGTCGTATACAACAGGACCGTGGTGTGTGTATACAACGGTATCATATATGGTTTCGGCACCACGCACTTTAATGGTATCAATATGTTTGGTGGTTTTTACCCATTGGTTGTTATACCAGTATTCGTCGCGCTTTTGGTCTTTAAACTTAATAGCATACCAATCGCGCACATCGCGGTTGCCATTGGTTACACCCCATGCAATAGAGTCGTTAAAGCCTATAACAACAGCCGGAGATCCCGGCAGGGTAACACCGTAAACGTTAACTCCCGGCGCATGCAACTGCATTTCAAACCAAATAGAAGGCAGGTTAAGGCCAAGGTGTGGGTCGTTACAAAGTATGGGTTTGCCGCTGGCTGTTTTGCTGCCGCTAACCGCCCAGTTATTACTACCTGTGCCCGGGTCGTGTTCTTCCTCGGGTTTAAAGCCTGCGGGTATAAAATTTTCTGCTGAAACAACACCGGTAGAATCGTATGGCTCAGGCTCAAAATCCCACTTGGTACCGCTGGGTACAATAGGGCTTTGCAGGGTATCGTAAAAAACAGGGTACAATATGTCGGTGGTTTCTTTGCCAAACATTTTATAGCTGTTGGTTATGGCAAAATCATCATCATCGCCGGTAAGCATATTAGCCATATACTTTAGCAACAGTGCTGTTTTTAGTATAGTCCACTCTTCAGGCTTTATATCAAGCAGCTTATATTCAATAGGCAATTCTCTTGATGATAATAATTTGATATACGAGTTTACCCCATTGGTGTAGGCCTCCATTATCGCCTTGGTTTCAGGCTCATCGTTAATTTTCTCCAATGCTTTTTTTGCACCGTACACCATACCAATACGGCGTTTTTCGCGGTCAAGGTTTATCAGCTTTGGATTCCCTGTTACTTCTGCCAGGCGGCCTGCGGCTGCATAGGTTTGAAGCTCCATTTGCCAAAGGCGGTGCTGTGCCGTAATATAGCCCTGCATGTAGTATAAGTCATGGTCGTTTTCAGCAAAAACGTGCGGCACCAAACGCTCATCATAATACACTTCAACCTTGCCCTTTAAACCGGGCAGGTCAACATCGGCCTGATTAAACTTGCCAACCTTTTCGGCATTTTGCCAAAAACCATGAAAGGGGTCTAAGAATTTGCCAAACGGAGGGGCCTGGCCTAATTTGGTGTTTAGCAGCACTACCAACACAATGGTAACGATGATTAAAACCGCGGGTTTAATGTATTTCATTTGCAGGATATTACAGCCTGCTAAATTATGATTTTACACGTGCCGTGAACAGATAACCGAAAAAAATTACGCAGCCGTTGCGGTAGCAACTAAACTTTCGGGCCTTTGGGGCTTAGGAACAGCGTGCACAAATTTGGCAATATTGTCTAATGCCATATCAGCTTCGGGCATAAAGCCTGCAAAAGCATGCCATACGTGGAACATATCTTCCCAAATCTCCAGCTCAACATCAACACCTGCCGCTGCCGCTTTTTCGGCAAACATTATGGCATCGTCGTGTAACAGTTCGTGTGTGCCTACTTGAATTAGTATAGGAGGAAGGCCTGCGGGGTCAGAATAAACAGGTGATGCCAGTGGGTGTGTATAATGCGTATCGCCCAAATAGCGCTGGGCCCAATCCATTACAGCTTTTTTATCAATATATGGGTCTAGCTTGGCGCGGTCGTCGTAAGATGCGCCTGTTGTGCCCAAATCTAACCAGGGCGAAAGGCCAATGCCAGCCGCAGGTAATGCAATGTTATCGTCGCGCAGTTTTAGCAGGGTTGCCATGGTTAAACCACCACCGGCAGAGTCGCCGGCTATAACAATGTTGCCTGGGTTTATACCCTGGTTTAATAACCATTGGTAACAAATAACGCTATCTTCTACCGCAGCCGGAAAAACATGCTCTGGCGCTAAGCGGTAATTAATATGCAGTGTTTTTACCTGGCAACGTTTTGCAATGCGCGATACTATTGGGCGGTGCGATTTTATAGAGCCCATGCCGTATGCGCCACCATGTAAAAAGTACATAATGGTTTCACTGTTTTCGCAGCCCTCGGGTATTATCCATTCGGCCTCTATGCCTTCAATAGTAAACTCGGTAGTAACAACACCCTTAGGTTTGCCTAAAAAGCCGGTAAAAAAGTCCATGCCTTTTCTAAAGCGGTGTATAGGGTCGTTTTTACGGTAAATAATCCATTTTAATAAGCGGAACATCCACTTAACTAAACGCTGCCTAAAGCCTAACTGGGGGTATGTTTTATGAAAGCTCAATTTCTAATAGTAATTTTAAAAGGGTGGCAAATGTAACTATAAAGTAAAAAACAAGCAGATAAAAGTTGAAAGTAAACTATCCGTTGATGGTTTTGTGTGCATCGGCAAGGCGTTTGTCTATCTGGCCGGTAAGTATATGCCAGGCCATAACAAAGTCAGAGCCAAAGCTCCACAAAGGGTAGGTGAAGGTAGCGGGCCTGTTCTTTTCAATAAAAAAGTGGCCAACCCAGGCAAATGCATAGCCACAAGGCAATACAAAGGCTAACAATAACCAGTTTTGAAAAACAAAGGCCGAGATTAGCAGGGTTACAGCCAGCGATGTGCCAACAAAATGCAGCATGCGGCAGGTTGGGTTAGAATGTTCTGTAAGGTAATAGGGGTAAAAACTCCAAAAGGTTTTATATTTTCTTTCCTTTGCCATATCCAAATGTAATCAGGGCATTAAATTTAGGAAAAATTATTGATATGGTTAGGGTTTACCTCTAAAAAATAGAAGGAGAAGTAAAATATATAAATTTAACCCATGAAAATTTACCCGATTGTACTTTTTGTTTTAGCAGTTTTACTTGCCTGCAACCCACCAGGCGATGTTAATCCAAACCTTGATATCCAAGGCCATCGAGGGGCAAGGGGTTTATACCCTGAGAATACCACAGAAGGTTTTTTACGTGCTATTGATATGGGTGTAACTACCCTGGAAATGGATGTGGTAATGAGTGGAGACAGCCAGTTGGTGGTTTCTCACGACGCATACATCAGCCCCGAGTTTTGCGATTGCGGTACAGTAAAAGACACCATCAACATCTTCAAAATATCGTACGACAGCATTAAGAAATTTGACTGTGGTAGCAAGCCTCATCCACGGTTTCCTAAGCAGAAAAAGATGGCTGCACATAAGCCTCTGTTATCAAATGTAATTGATAAGGTTGAGGTTTACATAAAAGCCAAAGGATTAAAACCTGTTAACTATAACATTGAAACCAAGTGCGAAGCTTTAACCGATGGCGTTTTTAATCCGCCGCCTGCTGTGTTTGCCAAACAATTATCAGCAATGATAAAAAGCAAAGGCATTGAAAGGCGCACCACCATTCAAAGTTTTGACATACGTACCCTGCAATGGTTGCATAACAATAATGCAGGTATTGGTTTGGTGCTACTGGTAGAAAATACCACCAATGCAGACTCGTGCCTAAAAGCCCTTGGCTTTACTCCTGAAGTATACAGCCCCAATTATCAGCTAATAGATAAAGATGTGGTAGATAAATTACACAAGCAGGGCATGAAAGTTATTCCATGGACAGTGAACGAAGACCGCGATATTCGCCGCGTTGCCGAAATGGGGGTAGATGGCATAATTTCTGATTA
>JBIPNX010000476.1:0-8053 GCA_044378145.1 Flavobacteriales bacterium
AATAGGTCGTCTGGTAATATCCCTGCAGCATTCGCCGCCGCTCCATGGCGGAATCACACGCCACCACGCCGGGAAATCCGCCTCTGCTCAGGTAGTCCTCGAAGGCCCCGAGAATCCGACCCTTGGCGGATGTGTGGATCATGCTTGGGTTCACCTCGATCTCTCTAAAGCGCAGAAATTCCGAAAAGGAAAATGGAAACATCGCCACCTCAAGACAGCGGCCGCGCAACTCGGTGGAAACTTCGCGACTCAGCAACTCCGAATTGCTGCCGCTGATCAGGATTTTAAAGGCCCGCCGATTGTGCAGCGTGCGGACCACACGGCTCCAATTCGGCAACTGCTGCACCTCATCCAAAAAAAGATACTCTGGCCCATGCCCTGTCAGTTGCTCAAAGGCCGAAAGTAACTCACCGGCGGGATCCTCGCCCAAATACGCCATCCGGTAGTCCTCAAAATCCACAAACAAAATCCGATCCCTCGGGATGCCTTGTTTTTCGGTCAGTTCGCGAATCAGTTGGAAAAAGAAAAATGTTTTTCCTGAGCGCCTGGGGCCCACCACAGCAAGGATTTCTGATAACTTCGAGATGTCGGGATGCTCGGCATCGCGGATCACCAGTTCCGGCAAGCAAAACTGCTCCAACCACTCCCCAACGATCGCTTTGGCAGCTTCAGACATGAGAATAGTGTTTCCCAAGGTAAACAATATGGCAACAAATTGTTTCTTTAAATAAACGAAACGTTATCGACTCCCATAATCACGATCCGCGCGGCAGCGCTCCACTCCTCCTCAAAAAATGATTTTGCCGTCTATGATTTTGTCGAAATCCCGAAATCTCTCAGGCCGTAGCCGCGTCGCGCGAGGCAGAATCCGCACTCTCTCCAAAAAATGTCCATTTTTTAGAACAGATGTCCGTTTTATTAAACAGTTCACCCTTGTTTGCGCGGGCGTGACATTGAAAAATCTTGGCCAGTAGCTCTCCTCGCTGCTCTCAACAAAACCCAAAACCACCTGCCATGCCCCGAATCACACACTCTTGCCGTTCTGCCTCATTCCTTCGTGTCTCACCCGCTCTTCGTTCGATCGCGGCCACTTCATTCCTCGCAATGGGGCTGCTCATGTTCAGTGGTTGTGAAAAGAAAGCCCCCGAGGTGCAAAAGGAAGTTCCGACAGCGCCAGTTGCTGAACAAACCACTGTGGCACCCGCAGCTCCTTTGCTGAAAAATGGCGACTTTGAGCTGGATGGGCAGGGGTGGAATTTGGGCGATGGCTATGTGATCGAGCAGGGTGGGGGACGCAGCAGCACCCGCGCCCTGTTTTTCGAGCGCACGGACAAGGAGGACAAATCCTTCTCTTATCAAGAGGTCAAGCTGGAGCCGGGTAAAAAATACCGCTTTAGCGCTTGGATGCGCTACATCCGACCCGAAGGAGACTCGAAAGGTGCCACGCTTGGCATGGAGTTCTTTGACGAGAGCCGTAAGTTCATAAAGGCCATCTACTCCCCGGGGTTCATCTCTGCTGATGATTGGACTAAAGTCGAAGGTTACGCCGTGGTTCCCGAAAATGCGACCTCCGCGCGTCTCGTGCTTCAGATCCGCAGGGAGCAAATCGGCAAGGCTTGGTTTGAGGATGTGGAGCTCAAATTGGACGAGCCTTTGATTCAGCTCAATCTCATCTCGCCAGCCACTTCAACCATCACTCCGGAGAAGGGCTTGGTGCGTTTTAATGTCTATTGTGAGGATCCGGTTCTCCAGAAGCGCACGGATGAGCTTACACTTCGCGTCGAGGCGACCGCCGGTGGCAAATCACTCAAGACATTGACATCACCCATTCGCAACCTCCGCGCCGAAGCCGACCTCTCGGGGCTTCCGCTGGGTGAAGCCGAGCTGAAGCTCACGCTTCTTGATCCCAAAAACAATCAGACCCTCTCGCAGAAAACCGTTCCGCTCACGGTGGCACCTGCCGATCGTCTGGTTCCTGCCAATGCCTGCCTGATCGACGCCCAGGGCCGCGCCATCGTGGATGGAAAACCCTATCTTCCTGTCGGTCTCTACATCGACAATTTCTCGAAGGAGCAACTCGATCGCATTGGAGCGAGCCCCTTCAACTGCCTCATGCCTTACCATGTGATGGTCGGGCGCATGAATGCAGATCAGAAGCACTCGATCGAAACGATTCGTGAGTGCCTCGACTCCAGTCATGAAAAAGGCCTCAAAATCATTTTCGGAACGCAATGGGTGCATGACGGAATCAGAGTCTCGATGACGGATTGGATGGGAGCCAAGGGAGAGACCGAGGTGATCACCAAGGTGGTGGAGACCTTCAAGGATCATCCCTCACTGCTCGCATGGTATCTCTGCGATGAGTTGCCCTTGAGCATGAAGGATCGCTTGGAAAAACGCCGCGCATTGGTCAACCGCCTCGATCCGTTTCATCCGACCTGGTCGGTCTTTTATCAGTTGGATGATCTTCCGTTTTATGGCGGTGGCCAGGATGTGATCGGCGTCGATAACTATCCGGTCAAGTTTGCCGAAAATATCCACATGAAGGGCATCGCCAAGCAAATGAATGCCGTGGACCTCACCGGCCTTCCCACTTGGGTGGTTCCGCAGGCCCACAACATGGGCACCTTCGAAGCCAAGAACGCCGAGGATGCCAAGCGCTTCCTCGACCCCACCGAAGACCAGATGCTGAGCATGTCGCTCTACATGGCCGCCCGTGGCGCCAAGGGTTTCATCTTCTATGCGGGCAACCTGCTCGCCATGACGGATGAAGTCTTCTACGCGCCGAATCGTAATCGCATCAAGGACGCCCCCGCGCCGCAAACCGAAGCCGACTTCACCCGCCGTTGGGCCGAGTTGTCGCGCGTGGGGGCCGTTCTGCGCGGCTTGGAGCCATTCCTCCTCGCCGACAAACCCGCTCCCGAGGTGAAATTGGAAGTTGAGAAAGGCGAGGTCGTAGCCCGCGAGTTCCGCGACGCGGCGGGCAATGTGCGGATCCTCATCGCCGGCGTCGGCCCCGGCGAAAGCCAGGCGGTCATCACCACCACCGCTCCCATGCCGCTCACATCCAGCAACGGAAAAACCGTAGGCCTCGGTGAGAATAAATACCGCTTCACCGGCCAAGACATTTGCTCCGACATCCTCTCGGGCGGAAAATAGTTGTATGAAATGGAGTAGAATAATGTTTAAAACCAATAAACAAGCCTTTACATTAGTCGAATTGTTGGTGGTTGTAGCAATCATTGCCGTTCTTGCCGCCTTGGCGATTCCGGCAATCTCCTCCGCAATCATGAGCGGTAATCAAGCGAAGGCGACGAGTTCGCTAAAGCAGATCGGCGTGGCGATCCAACTCTATGCGGGGGAGAATTATGGTCAATTACCAGGTCCATCGACAGTTGCGATTTTTGGATATGCGAGAAATCCCGTTGCTTCAAATGACTTGCCGCATCTTGGTCAGTTTCTTGCTCCCTACCTTGGCGCACCAGCAAACGGAAAAGAAGGTTTTGTGAAGGTTCTGCAAAATCCGACATTATCCTCGAAAGCCCAGACCACATCCAATGCAGCGCAATTCATCAGATGTGAAATGCCATCTACAGCCCCAGATTATAGAATTTGGGGGGATTTGTCCGGTGGGACCACAATGCAAGCCTCTGCGGCAGCTGCCCTCAGCCCCAAGAGGCTTCAATCGCTTTCAGAGGCTACAGTGTGGAACTCGGCTCGTCGCGCAGCGATCATCACCATGGCAGATCAAGCATCTTGGAACAGTGGCAGTGCTGCAATGAGCTTGCTTCCTGCAAAAGGCGCTCTTCGCGGAAAGCGCCTCTGGCTTTTTTTTGACGGATCGGTTTCCGGGCCGGTTACCAATGCCTCGATGTGGTATCGGTGATATCTTCTGCCATGTGACACCCCGTGTCCCCTGTAAGGTCATCGGCTCACATAGCCCAAATATCTCCCATCCAATACGCAGAGCAATTCTCAAGAAACCAACCGTCACAAACCCGCCTGAACCGCGCCTTCCCGAGAGCTTCGTGGTCGAGTTGCACGAAGACGACTCGCCTGGCGCCCTAGGGGATAAAAAAACTTCGGCCCATCGTTTTCACTCCGCTCGATCTGAATGCGCGGATGGTGCTTCGCTTCTCTCTACAAAAAGACTAAGTGCTGAAGCGCACCAAGTGCTCCATGCTCCAGATCCATTCGATCTATCAGAACCAAATGGTCCTTCAACGGGATCGGCCGATACCCTTGCGCGGACGAGCCAACCCGGATTCGGAAGTGCGTGTCACCCTCGCGGGCCGGACTGCAGCGACGCGATCGGCTGCCGATGGATCTTGGAAACTGATTTTCGCCGCGTTGCCGGTCGGCGCGCCGCCGCTGACCCATTTGCGCGGCAACGCCGCCATTGCATCCAGTAGAAACGCCAATTCTCTCCGACCCGGAGGGTAGCTGAAGTTTGGGACGCCAAGGATCTGGTGGTCTTGATTGAGCAGAGTTTTAATCCAACCAATACATAGTCATTAAGGTGCGTTCATTTTACAAGGCTCCCCCAATTTACTTTTTTTTATCCGCAGATCGCGAAGCGGCTCAGGTCAGAGGGGCATGCTATTTGCAATAAAAAAAACTCTTGCGCACGTAGTGTAGCACGGGTTTTGTATAGGCCTCAGCCTATCCGAAAAGCACAAGGCTCCTGGGCTTTTCTCGCATTCCCCATCCTGCACTGAATTCATGAAAATCTTAGATGCATCCGACATCCCGGCTTCCCAAGGTCCCGCCCGGTTGTCGCATGGCTTCAGCCTCATCGAGGTCACCCTCGCGCTGGGGATTTTTGCTTTTGCCTTGATCGCTCTCTTCGGGCTTCTCCCAACGGGCCTCACCACATTCCGATCCTCGATCGATCGTTCCGTCGCCTCACAGATCGCCCAGAACATCATCAGCGAAGCTCGGCAGACGGAATTTAGCAGTCTTAGCACCTTAGCGACCCCCGCTGGTTCGCCGAAAAAATTTACCGAGGATGGCGACGAAACCACAGAGGCCTCCAAGACGATCTATGTGGCCAAAGTCGAAGTAGACACCTCTGTATCGCTCCCTGCGGCTCCTACTCCCAACACCAGCATGGCAAAAATCCGCGTGCGAGTGGTAAACAGTCCTAGCGGCAGTGAAGCCGCGATTACAAGTAACAGCACCACCAGAACTGTGCAGGATTTCAGCGCCTTTATCCCGAAAATGTGAGCGTGCCCGACGTGCAATTTTTTTCTCCTCAATTCAACGCTGCCCGCCCGCTCCGCTCCCGAGCCGGTTTTTCCATCTTGGAGGTGCTTGTCGCCTCGGCGGTTTTGGCCCTCCTGCTTTTAGCAATGCTGTCGATGACCGATCAGGTCCAAAAAATTTATCGCTCCACTCTCGGAAAAGCCGAGCAGTTCCGCGAGGCCCGTGTCGCTTTTGAGTCGATTACCCGTCGCCTCTCCCAAGCCACACTCAATACCTACTGGGACTATGATAGCCCCACGACCCCCACCAGATACCTCCGCCAGTCCGAGCTCCGCTTCCTCTCTGGACAAGCTTCGGGCATGCTTCCCGGTGCCATCTCCTCCACCACCCACGCTGTGTTTTTTCAAGCCCCCTTCGGCTTCACCTCAAATTCCACTTACGGAGGCATGGAGTCCATGGTCAACACCTGGGGATATTTCATCGAATTCGGAAGCGACTCCGCCCTGCGTCCAGATCCGGTCAATACCGCTGGCGTGCCCGAGAAATACAGATTCCGACTCTATGAAATGATGGAGCCTTCCGAGAGCTTGAGCCTCTACAAATACACCGGAAACAGCACGGCCAGCAAAACCTACACAGGCAGAACATGGTTTACCGATGCCTTGGATCAACCCAACCGATCCTCCCGCATCCTTGCCGAGAATATCGTCGCCCTCATTTTCCGCCCTCTCGACCCCAGCAACGCCTCTCTCACCACAGATTACACCTACGACACTGCAGGGAGTGTCGCAAACATCAGGCACCAACTCCCGCCCTACATCGAGGTCACTCTGATCGCCATCGACGAGGTCTCTGCACGGCGTTTGGAAAACGGAGCCGCTGCGCCAGACTTTGGGCTCACTGGTCTTTTCGAATCCGTATCCAACTATGAATCGGATCTCAACACCCTGCGCACGACTCTGGCCGCTAAGAATATCAACTACCGCATCTTCACAGCCAATGTGTCGATTCAAGGCGCGAAATGGAGCCGCAACTGATTATGAACCCCAAGAAACCACTCGTCGAAGCAGCCCCCATCTCCCATTCCCAAAAAGGCATGGCTTTGGTTATCGTCTTGGCCGTCTTGGTGCTCTTGGCAGGTCTTGTCGTTGCTTTTTTCAGCACCGTGACGAGTGATGCCAGCAGCTCGGCTATTTCCAGCAACGATGCCCGCGCCAAGCAGCTCGCCGACTCCGCCGTCAACCTCGTTATGGGTCAGATCGTGGAAGCCACCAAGGGGTTCAAGCCCGGCGGCAACACCGATGCCAATCGCCTCGCCTGGGCTTCGCAGCCAGGCGCCATTCGCACCTACGACGCGAGCGGCAGCGCTTTTCAAGTCTTCAAACTTTACTCCTCGCCCACCATGGTTGGGAGCGGAGGCTTGAATTTCTCGTCCGATTTGCCAACAAGTTCCGACGCAGCAGCCATCTCCTCTGGAAATCATTCAATTTTTACCGACTTGAACTCACCGGTGGTCGATGGGGGAAATCAGACGGTCTTTCCGATTGCCGATCCCGCCGCGCTTGGTTCGGTTGAGGGATTCACGGCATCGAATAATTCCTCTTTGGGCACTGTTACTGGAAACAGCACTCAACCTCGTCTCCTCATGCCCACCCGTTGGCTCTACATGCTCAAGGACGGCACGCTGGCAGCTGCCACATCCACCGGCAATGTAAGCACCGCGACAGTCACCGGCGCCTCCGCCTCCAACCCTATTGTCGGCCGCGTCGCGTTTTGGACCGATGACGAAACCAGCAAGGTGAATATCAATACCTCCAGCGAGGGGACTTTCTGGGATGTTCCTCATGTGCATTCGACCACCGACAGAGGCTTTGCGTCTTTTCAGCCCGCGCAGAAGGAGTTCCAGCGTTACCCGGGACATCCTGCCATGACATCGCTTGCGCCGGTGTTTTTTGCGACAAGCAACACCAGCACAGGCAATCTCACGCAAAACGCGCGCAATGCCCTTTATTCCGTGGCTCCCCGCATCGTTGGAGGTGGTTCCAATGCAGGCACGGCTATTGCTACTGGTGCACTTACACCTGACGCAGACAGACTCTATGCCAGCGTGGATGAGTTGATGTTCACTGCAAACCGCACATCCCAAGATACAAACGCCTCCATCACCGCTGAAAAGGTCCGCCAGCGCTCGTTCTTTCTCACCGCCAGCAGTCGTGCTCCCGAGGTGACCCTATTCAACACACCGCGCATTGCCATTTGGCCGATCTACAAAGATTTGCCTGCCAACAAAACGACCGCCTATGACAAGCTCATTGCCTTTTGTGCCACCATTAACGGAAACCCCTACTACTTTCAGAGGGAAAATTCTTTAAGCACGACCAATGATGTCAATATTGCCAGAAATATCATTCTCTACAACTACCTTCGCACATTGACCGGCAAGGCTGTTCCAGGCTTTGGAGGCAATTTCCTGAGCAAATACTCTGCGGATCGGGATCAAATTCTTACCCAGATTTTCGACTACATCCGCAGCGCCAACCTCAAGGACGACAACATCACCGTTGCCGCCAACCGATTCTCGACCACTGGTTTTGTCGCGCCGACTCGTTACACCACCACCGGCGGCACTGATACCATGGGCTTCGGGCGCTTTTACACCGTCACTGAGGCCGCGCTTGGGTTTATTTGCAATGCGGTAGCGGATGATCCGTCGACACCAAGCGATGAATCGAGCGGCAGCAATATCACGGTTTCATCAAATGCCACTTTCGGAAACCAGGTCCTTGGCGGAACCCCACTCGCCGCTGGCGAAAAATACATCCAAGCCATCTTTGTGCCGGAGTTCTTC
>JBIPNX010000077.1:0-7971 GCA_044378145.1 Flavobacteriales bacterium
AGCGTTTAATGTCGTGGGTGTTCTTCTTCAACTCGTGCCCGTAGACCGAGAAGAAGTGGATAGCACTGTCAATAGCAATACCGTAGGCTATATTAAACACCAGTATGGTTGATATTCGGAGCGATAAATCCAAGAAGCCCATAATACCTGCCGTTAGCACCAGCGGTATAAGGTTGGGGATAATGGATATAAGCACCATACGGAACGACGAGAACATAAAGGCCATTAAGGCCGAAATAAGAATAATAGCAGCCAGTAAGCTCCACAGCAGGTTATCTACCAGATAGTCGGTGCCTTTTACAAACACCAGGCTGGTGCCGGTAAGGGTAACCTTGTACTTATCTTTAGGGAAGATGGAATCAATGCGCGGCCTTATACTCTGCAGCAGTCCTTTCATTTCAGCTGAGCCAATATCTGCAACCTGCACACTCACCCGTGTTTTTTGCTGCAGGCTGTCTATAAACGGCCGGGTTAGTTCATCCTTCTTACCGTCTTTACCCTTGGGTATATAATCGTAAATAAAGTTTAGCTCGTCGCGGTCGGGCAAGCCGTATTGATCAGGGTTGCCATTGTAAAAAGCCTGCTTGGCATACTTAATAATCTCGACAATAGATACCGCGCGGGAAAATTGAGGATAATCGCCCAGCACATCCTGCAGCTCGTCTATCTTTCTTATGGTGGTATATTTTATAATCCCTTTTTTCTGCTCCGTCTCAATTACCACTTCAAAAGGCATTACCCCGTGGAAGTTATCTTCCAGGAATTTAAGGTCAGTATATACCTTATCCTTTTTAGGAATATCGTCTGTTACCGCACCGGTGGTGCGCATCTTGGTCATACCCCAAACAGAAATACCAACCAACACAACAGTTACCGCATAAATGGCTATACGATGGTGGGTAATAACCCACATAATGCGTTTTACCAGATTGCTCATCCATTTATAATCCAAATGCTTGGTATGCTTTGGCGGCGGTGCATCTACATAGCTGAATAATATAGGTACGTGGACAATAGAAAAGATGAAAACCAACATTACGTTGATAGACGATACCACACCAAACTCGCTTAGTATTTTACTCTCGGTAAAGGTAAAGGTGGCAAAGCCCAGGGCTGTATTAAAATTGGTAAGGAACAAAGCCATACCCATACGAACAATAACACGTGCGATGGCTTTTATTTTATTGCCGTGGTTTACAAATTCGCGGTGGAATATGTTGGTAATAAATATGCAGTTGGGTATGCCTATAATAATAATGAGGGGAGGAATAAGGCCCGTTAGCGCGCTTAGTTTGTAACCAAAAAGAACCACGGTGCCAAGGCTCCAGATAAGGCTTAAAAAAACCACCACCATGGGGATAAGGATAGCCTTAACCGAACGGAAAATAATAAAAAGTACCAGCGCGGTTATTAATATAGAGAGTAGTGAGAAGAGGATAAGCTCGCTACTTAAGCGCTTGGTATTTATAGTACGTATGTAGGGCAGGCCTGAGTAATGGGCTTCTATATTAGTAGCTTCGGAAAATTTATCGCCCAGGTCGGTAATTTTGGTTACCAGGTGTATGCGGTTTTTAGAGTCTACTATCTTCTTATCCAGCGTTAAAAGCATTACCGTAACGTTAGACTTACGGTTTAGCAGCAGCCCATCGTAAAAAGGCAGGCTGAATATTTTATCCCTGATACTATCAATTTGTGCCTGGCTAACCGGGCGCGAAGACATAATGGGTTTAAATTTGAATATGCCCTCGGTGGTATCTTTAACAAGGTCTTTTAGCTGCGTAATAGAAAGCATGCTCTGCACCCCTTCTATTTTGCGAACATCTTCCCCTAAATCGTACCAGGCATTAAAAACATCTTTTTGAAAAAGCTTGTCACTCTGTATACCGATGGCCATAACAGAACCATCCTCTCCAAACTGGTTCCTGAATGCTTCGTATTCTATATTTGTGCTATCGTCTTCGGGTAATATTCGGGTGCCATTATAGGTAAGTTCTACCTTAAGGGCAAGGTAGGCCATAAACAGCGTAATTATACCCGTAACAATGAGTATAGCTAGGCGGTTGCGTAATATTATCCTGGCAAAAACTGTCCACATAATTATAGGGGGGCGAAGTTACAACATAATTTTAAAGAGGGGTTTATCTGTTGTGCCAACATCGTTTAATTTATTCGTGGGATGCTCACTTATAATAAGATACGGGTTTGGCTGCCTTAAATACTTAATAATCAAATTTTACCCGCACACTTACATCCATATCTCAACCGCATAAAATGCCTTATTGTTTTAAAATGATTGTTTACAGTGCACTATAGTGTTAATAGCTTTACAAGTTTTTTAAATTTCTTACATCTGCTATGTTTTTGGGCGCAATGTTATTCACTATCACATAAATACCCCCAATATTGCAATATATTATTAGTTAAAGTATTAGTCAACCACCTATTATAGTTTTAAGCAGTATGAATCAAGCAGTACAATCAAACAACGGAATGGAAAAGTTTAACCAGCTTTTACAAACCCAGATTAACGATTTATTAATAAAGGGTGGCATAGAGCCGGACAAGCTAATGCCCTTTCTTAATGCCGTTAACGAATCGTACAGAAACCAGCAGGCTCAAATTGAAGAACAAGAGTTTAAGTTTAAGCTTCTGATTGACAATTCGTACGATATGGTAACCATACATAATATTGATGGCACCATAGTTTACGAAAGCCCATCGTTTTACCGCATATTTGGCTATACACCCGAAGAAATAATTGGAAGCAATGGCTTTGAACTTACCCACCCAGAAGATTTTGATGCTACTGCAAGCGCCATTCGTAAAGCCTGCGAAAGCCCCGGTACTGTTCATTCTACTGAGCTACGTTTAAAAAAGAAAGATGGGGGATACTTATGGCTTGAGGCCGTTGGAAGTTATGTAGAAGAACCCGGTTTTAGTGGCATTATAATAAACAGCCGCGATATTACTGAGCGCAAGAGGTCTGAACGCCAAATGGCTACACAAGGACACCTGCTTGAAACCATTACCCGCAGTATGCCTGTTTTAGTTTACAAAGTAAATAGTGACGGTATTTGTACCGATATTAAAGGCAATGCCCTTAAACGCATTGGCAAAGAAGAAAAAGAGTTTATTGGTGTTTCTGTTTACGACCATTTTAAAGACCGTGCAGAAGATATTGAGAAGGCTTTCTCCGGCGAGATTGTAAATTTTATTAATAAAACGAACAACCGTCAAGAAGACTTGTTTTTTGAACATTTCTTATTCTTAGACGAAACAAACAATGATAAAAACCTGGTAGGTTTTGCAATGGATGTTACCGAGGGGAAACAAAGTCAGGACAGGTTGGCCGATTATTACGATACGTTGGAGAAAACCAATAAAGAGCTTGACCAGTTTGCCTACATCGTATCGCACGATTTAAAAGCCCCGCTTCGCGCCATTAGCAACCTTTCTATATGGATTGAAGAAGACCTTGAAGATAAAATTACCGAAGACTCCCGCGGCAACTTTACATTAATGCGCAGCCGCGTAGTACGCATGGAGCAGCTTATCAACGGTATTTTAGAATACTCGCGTGCGGGCCGTATGCAAAGCAACCCGTCGCAGTTTAACATTACCACCATGGTAACCGAAACTGTTAACGACCTTGCACCGCCTGCCGCTTTTGCTGTAGAAATTCAACCGGATATGCCTGAAATTACAGCCGACCGTATTAAGGTAGAGCAGGTATTCAGCAACTTTATAAGCAACGCAATAAAATACAATAGCAACCCCAACCCTACTCTACGCATTGGTTATACTGAAGAGGCAGACCAGCATGTGTTTTATGTAGCCGATAATGGCCCGGGTATTGACCCTGAATACCACGAAAAGGTATTTGTAATATTCCAGACACTGCAAGCCCGCGACAAAGTGGAAAGTACCGGCGTAGGCCTTGCCATTGTAAAGAAAATTATTGAAGATGCCGGCGGCAAAGTATGGCTTGAGTCTGAACTTGGAAAAGGATCTACATTCTTCTTTAGCTTACCTAAAATGGTAGCTATGGCTGCAGCCTAAAAAAGAAACATTCTATATTACCCATAGGCTTGGATTTAGGCAATTATTGCCTAAATTTGGGCCTATGTCAGTTAATAGCGGTACCCCTTTAATAGAACTCATAAGGGCCGATGTGCGTTTAGCATCGGTTATAGACCGTTTTGGGATAAAGTTTGAGCATTATAACCTGCCACTTGTTAAGGCCTGCAACCAATCTAACGTTGATGCACGTTTTGTAATGGCTATTTACAAGGCTTTTGAGTGCGAAAATTTCTTTCCTAAACAAGAGTTGCAAACTTTTCCGCTGCGTACCATAATAGAGTACCTTATTAAAACCCACGTTTACTACATAAACCAAAAGTTACCTAAGCTTGAAAAGTTGCTTGATGCGCTTATTGCCAACTACGGCAACTCTGAGCTTATGCTATTTAAGGTTAAAGACTTTTTTGTAGAGTATAAACGTAACCTTATAGCTCATATTCAAAAAGAAGAAGTATACCTTTTTCCCTACATACTTAAGCTTATAAACAGTGTTGAGCATGTTACACTGCCACACAGCCTTTATATGATACTGGAGAAATACTCGCTGGAAAAGTTTGCCAAAGACCACGACCATGCCGATAATGAGCTGGAAGAACTTGGCCGCCGTTTGCGCAACTTCTCTGCCATAAACACGCACCCTGCGCAGGTATCGCTAATACTGGAAGAACTTAGACAATTTGAAAGCGACCTTGCCATGCACGGGCGTTTAGAAGATGAAATTCTATTGCCACGTGCACTGGAACTGGAAGAAGCAGCCAAAGCAAAATTGCAACTTTTGTGTGTTAATAATTAGTAAACACATACTACATCCAACAGCACTACAGCCATTAATTTAGGCTAATCAATAAAGGCAGTTAAATTGTTTAACTATAAAACTACAGACCATGTTATCTAAAAAAATAGAAAAAGCACTAAACGAACAGATTGCTAAAGAAGCAAACGCTACGTTTTATTATCTGGCAATGGCATCGTGGGCGCACTCGCAGGCACTTGATGGTACTGCAGGCTTTTTATACCGCCACAGTAACGAAGAGAATATGCATATGCATAAAATCTTCAACTATATAAACGAAACCGGCGGCCATGCCCTGGTACCCGAAATTAAAAAAGTACCCAATACTTTTAAGTCTATAGAAGAGGTATTTAACCTGATTTTAGAAAGCGAACTTGCCGTAACCAAAGCAGTAAACAATATTGTTGCTGCCTGCTATGACGAGAAAGACTTTGCCACACTAAACTTTATGCAGTGGTTTGTTGCCGAGCAGCACGAGGAAGAAGTCCTTTTCCGCCGCATACTGGATAAAATTAAGCTTATAGGTACCGACTTTAAAGGTATTTATACCCTTGATAAGGAAATAGGTATGATTAGGGCCGGAGGGGCCGGACAAGGCAAAGGCAAAGGCGAAGAAGAACAACAACAATAACCAACCAGCCATTGATTTTAGTAGCCGATAGCGGATCGACCAAGGCCGATTGGAATTTGGTTGATGATAATGGAAATATTGTAAAACAGGCCAGCACCATTGGCTTAAACCCTTTGTTTATTAATACTGAGGGTATTGTTGCCGAGCTAAGCAAAACCTTAGTACCCGAGCTTGGCGGTGCGTCTATAACTAACATATATTTTTACGGGGCATCGTGCTCCAGTGCCGAGCGTAAGGCTGTTGTGGCCAACGGACTAAAGCAGCTTTTTGCAGGCAGTCATGTTATGGTAGACCACGATATGCTGGCCGCTGCACGGGCCCTTTGCGGTAACGAGCCGGGCTTTGCTGCCATATTAGGCACAGGCTCAAACTCATGCTATTATGATGGTAACGATGTGGTAGAAAACATACCCGCATTAGGTTATATTTTGGGCGATGAAGGCAGCGGTGCTTACATAGGACGCATGCTTATCCGCGAATATATATACGAGACCCTGCCTACCGAATTGCACACGCAGTTTACTATAGATTACGGCTTAAGCAAAGACGATATTTTTGCTTCGGTATATAGCAAACCACTACCCAACCGCTTTTTGGCACAGTTTGCACGTTTTTGCACGCGCCACCAAAGCCACCCGCATATTGCGGCTATCTTGACTAAAGCTTTAGATGATTTTTTTGTACACCATATTTGCCGTTACGAAAAACACAAACAACACCCAGTGGGTTTTGTAGGCTCGGTAGCGCATTTTCACAGCGATATACTAAAGGCTGTAGCCGAAAAGCACGGTGTAACCGTAGGCAAAATTATAGAAGCACCCATTGCGGCGCTTACACTCTACCATATAAACCAGCAGTTATAAAAAAAGCCCTGCGCCCCGATACTTCGGGACTGCGGGGCTTTTCACTAAAATTTATTGCTTAATTATTTGATAAGCTTAATAGCGTATTCTATTCCGCACGAACGGCATGTGGCATAATCGCTCATGTCTTTAGGCTCATCCTTATTGCGTTTGCAGCCTTGCACTAATAAACGAACTGTTGCAGAGTCGCCGGGTTTAACTTTGGTTTTTTCTTCGCCTCCAAAGGTACCTTTAGCCAACCTGTCGTTGTAGCTAAACACCACTACCGCGCCAAATTTAGCCGTTGAAGTGTTTTTTATTTCCACATCGTAGTTGCAGGCAAAGGCATTTTTCTTAGCCAGGCGTACACGGTATTCATACGTAACATCTGTGCCATCAGGCAGTTTGTCTGTTACTTTTTGCCAATCACCAAATTCGCCTTCTTTACCAACTTCAGGTAAGCCAACACCTACTGTTTGTGCATTTAACCCCCAACCGGCCAGTAATAATAAAATTAAGAGTGCTTTTTTCATTGTTTTTAGTGTTTATGTTTGCTGTTATCTTTTATTCCGCATTGCATAGCGCTTATCGCCATTAAACAGGTTATAAGAAAAGTTTAGGTTCCAATAGTTGAAGCCCGGTATAGCTGTATAGTTTACACCCGGGCGATAACCCAATTCAAAGCCGGTTACCACCCCCATCTGGTCCCACTCAAAACCCAGGCGGTACCCTATAGGGCTGGATTTTACTGCTCTAACTTCGTACGTATTGCCATTGGCAACAACATCTTTGTACGATGTGGCTCCAAACAAAGCATCCATGTATATGCGGCGGCCCATATGGCGGTAATATTTCCAGCCGTCAGAATGGATAGTAGCCTTACGGACTTTCTTAAACACCAACCCTACAAAAAGCGCAGGATTATTTGTATTTACTGTGTAGTTAGTTGTATTAGGTACTTCAATACCGGTTTTAATATCGGTTAATTCAAGCGCAGAGTCTTCTGTATTGCCTGTAAATACCGTCCTGTTGAAGTAGTAAAAGCCACCATGCAAGCCAAATTGAGTGCGTTTATCTACATAAGCTGTAAAATAGCGCGTATAACTATAGTTACCGTAGGTTGAAGAGCTGGTTACTATCCTTAAAGGAGAACTGCCCTCTTTAATTTTATTGGTTAAAAAAAAGTCAACGCTTGCTTCAAAGTAGTTGCTTGCCTTTAAATTATCGACATTAACAGCATCTTTTGGGGTAAATAGTTTTTTAAAATAATCGTGCCTAAATGCTGTGTTGTAACCTAAGCGCTTGCCTATGGCACCTTCAATAGTAAACCCGAATTGCGGCTTTATTGCTTCAAGCCCCAGCAATGTTAGCGATGGCTTAAAGGGGCTTAGTTCTTCGGTGTAATTATCAACCGAATAAGTTACTGTTTGGGCATTACCCACAATAGAAATAAATAATATAGCTATTATAAGCAGGGGCTTTTTCATAAGTACCATTGGTCCTATGCAAAAGTCTGTTTATTGACAGATTTTGTAAATACTACTTTAGTGGTATTTTAACGGGGGTACAGCTTGTTTATAGCCTCTGTGCGCGATTGCACCTCTAGCTTACGGTAGATGTTGTTG
>JBIPNX010000078.1:0-7879 GCA_044378145.1 Flavobacteriales bacterium
GTAATAGTGCCGGCAGCATCATATACATAAGAACCTAAAAAGCAGGAAACAATAAGCTTATCGTTATAAGTGGTAAGGGTATTGGTACGGTAATGAAAATCGGCCGAACGGTCTACCCAATTTGTACCATTAAATACAAAGCAAGTATCTGTTGTTAGGTTTAAATTAGAGTAGTTTGCATATAGTTTGTTGTGAACATATACAACAGCATTAATGCGTTTATCTGCTCCGTTAGGTAAGCCGTTGTCTATAGTCCAGTTATTAAAGTCGTTTAAAAACTGGTTGCTAAGGTCGGCTTTAAATAAGCCAATATCGGTTGCAGCATAAATGGTAGAACCATCAGTAGCTATCTGGTTTACGTTTACATTAGAACCGTTAGGGCCAATAAAGTAAGTTTCTTCAAATTCTTTATTAACCAGGTTAAATATGCAAATGCCAAAGTTGGTTGCTATGTAAGCCTTATCGCCAATAAACAAAACGTTGTTTATTGTCTTTTTTCCCAATACTGTTGTGCTGCGTTTTATGTCTGAATAGTTCTCAATGGTATTACCATTAATAATCAAATCCATATTGCCGTTGTTGTAACCAATAACAAGGGTTTTAAGCCCGGGGTGGTAGCGTACAACAGTAGCCCCTATATCAGACAGGCCCGATACTTTTGACAGGGTACTAACTGAGTTCTCAAACAAGTCGTAATAAAAAACACCGGTTTCTACTGCAATGTAAACCTTGTTACCCGCAGGGGCAACAGAAAGACCTTTGTTGTATGGCAAATGGTCTCTCCACTGGCCAACGCCAACTTGTTGCGCGTTAGCAAAAAGCGCACTAAAAACAACGACCGATAATAAAAATAGCTTCTTCATTTGTATAGTATGCCTGCTTAACGCAGGAAACATAAAATTATTTTCTGTAAAAATTCATTTCCGAAATATACTTATAAACCGCTTCGGGCAACATAAAACGTACACTTTTACCGGCTTTTATGGCCTCGCGTATGTAGGTTGCCGATATTTCCATTTGCGGGGCATTAACCCATTTAACACGCGGGTGGTCTTTTAGGTTGCCGCCTGTATAGCCGGGGCGTGGGTAAACATACAACTCGCATAAATTAATAAGCTGCTCGTAGTTTTTCCACTTGTTAAATGTTTCCAGGTTATCGGCCCCTAAAATCAATGTAAAACTATTCTTGGGGTACTTTTCAATAAGCCTTACTACCGTGTTAATGGTGTATGATGGCACCGGCATTTTAAATTCAATGTCTGATACCTTTAGCTTCTTACTTTCCTCGGTTGCCAATTTAGCCATAGCCAGCCTATGGTTGTTAGCCAGCAGGGTACTTTTGATTTTTAACGGGTTGTGAGGCGATACAACCAGCCATACCTGGTCAAGGTCGCTGTTTTCGGCAAGATACTCGGCAATAACCAAATGCCCTGTATGTATTGGGTTGAACGAGCCGAAAAACAAACCTATTTTCATTTTACAAAAGTATGAAATGCTTTGCTGCCTGTTTTAATAATTATTTGATAATAGGTTTGGCAATTGTTTTTTCTTATGTTTGAATAAACCAAACAAAGAGTGCTATGAAGAAGACTTTACTATTTATTGCAATTTTAGCCGGCTTTGCTGCCACAGCCCAGGCGCCCCCACAAGGTATTCAATACCAGGCTGTAGCTCGGGATAATTCAGGCTCAATACTGGCAAATTCTAACTTGTCAATCAAGTTTAGTATTATAAACGATTTGGTAAATAACGTTGTGTTGTATCAGGAAACACATGCTAACATCACTACCAACCAGTTTGGCCTTTTTTCTGTAGTAATAGGGCAGGGAACCCAATCGGGCGGTACGTTACCCAATTTTGCAGCCATACCCTGGGGCACAGTTACCCCATACCTTAAAGTAGAAGCAAACCCGGGTACAGGATATATTAATATGGGCACCATGAAATTTTGGAGTGTGCCTTATGCTATGTATGCAGGCAATGGCGGCGGCGGTGGAGCTACCGGACCAACAGGTCCAACAGGCTCAGCCGGACAGGCAGGTCAAAATGGTGCTACAGGTCCTCAAGGCCCTGCCGGTCCATCAGGTCCAACAGGCCAGCAAGGCCAACAGGGTTTAATAGGCCCGGGTGGTGCAGTAGGCCCAACAGGTCCTCAAGGCCAGCAAGGTGCTCAAGGCCCTGCAGGTGCTGCAGGTGCTCCCGGCGCCCAAGGCCCACAAGGTAACCAGGGACCAACCGGCCCAGGTGGATTAAACGGTGTAACAGGTGCTGCAGGCCCATCTGGCCCTACAGGTCCAACAGGTGCTAACGGTGCTACGGGTCCACAAGGCCCAACAGGTGCATCATTAAGTATGGATATGTTTACCCCGGTAGATATTGTTAGCGGTGCAGGCTCTACAGGCTGGACTACCTACAACGCATCGGGTTCTGTACCTGCAGGTACAAGGTTTGTTATTTTAGAGGCAGAGGTTGCACAGTCGGGCCCCGATGGTGGCGATGTTGATTCGCATATCCGCATCAGGTCGGCCAATGGCCAACCTTCTTTTATACTTTTAAGGGCAAGAAATGCCGGCGCTGGCGATAATTCAGCATGGGGCGGGCAAGGTATATTCCCTGTATCAGCATCAGGTTCTTTTGATTATATTATAGAAGCTCCGGGTTTTAATGGTGGTTATACAGTTAGACTGGTAGGATATATACAGTAGCAACGCTACTAATGGCTTGTTTTTTGCAGGGCTAACCACATTGGTTAGCCCTTTGCTTTTAGGCAAACCCATAAAATAAAGTAATTTAGCAGCCGTTAATACCCCGTGACCAAGTCTATAGTTAAATATAAAATTCAATTGATGCGCTTTGTTTTTGTAGCAGGCGTAATATTAGCAATAGGTAAATTCACAGCGTATTTTCTTACCCATTCAAACGCTATACTTAGCGATGCGCTTGAGTCTATCATCAATATTGTAGCAGGTGCCATTGCTACGTTTGGGGTTAGTTTTGCAGCCCAGCCAAAAGATGAAGACCACCCTTACGGGCATGGCAAAATTGAATTTATATCGGCAGGGGCAGAGGGCGGCTTGATTTTTCTTGCAGGCTTATACATCATCTACAAAGCCATACTCAGCTTTTTTGAACCGCAAGAGTTTCACAACCTTGATATTGGTATTATACTAACTGCAGCTGCGGGTTCTGTGAATTTTTTATTGGGTGGTTTGCTTTTGCGCGAGGGCAGGAAACACCATTCGGCCATATTAATTGCCGATGGCAAGCACCTGCTTACCGATACTGTTACCAGTATTGGTGTAGTGGCAGGCGTGCTGGTTGTGTATATTACAAAGCTTGATTGGTTAGACGGTGTTACAGCAATTGTATTTGCCTTGTATATTTTATTTACGGGCTTTAAGCTGGTGCGCGAAGCTACTACTACGTTGCTTGATAAGGCTGACTACGATAAGCTGAAAGAACTTGTTAAGTTATTTAAAGAAAACAGGCGCGAAAAGTGGATTGACATTCATAACCTGCGCACCCAGAAATACGGTACTGATTTGCATGTGGATTGCCATATAACTTTGCCCTGGTACGATACATTAGAAGAATCGCATAAGGAGGTTGACCAACTGCGCGATATTGTGCAGGCTAATATGATGTATGATGTGGAGTTCTTTATCCATGCCGACCCATGTGTTCCACCTAAGAGCTGCGAAGTATGTACGCTTAAAGATTGCCCTGTGCGCCGTGCACCGTTTATCCGTACCATAGACTGGACATTGGATACGTTACTTCCCAATCAAAAGCATAGCATTAAAAAAGAGGAAGATTAGCTTACAGCATTTGCTCTATCTTTTCTCCGTAGATAAAGTAGGCAACAAATACTGCACCTATAGCTAACACCAATACTCCGGCGGCTGCAATGTCCTTAATCAGGCCCGCTTTTTCATCTCTTTCAGGGTGCAACAGGTCAATGGTTTTTTCTATGGCAGTATTAAAAAACTCGGCTGATATAACCCCGGCAATTACCAGTGTTTGTACCATCCATTCAGTACTCGTAATATGAAAATGAAAACCCGCATAAGTTGTTACTATTAGCGCCAATAAGTGTATTTGTACGTTGGTTTCGTTAACAATAACGTGGAATAAACCTTTAAGCGAATAGCCAAAGCTTTTTACTAAGCGTGTTATGGAGAAGAAGTTTTTCATACCGGTTTATATTTAACCATTCTAATGCCATCAATGTTTTCAATTTGGTGCTCAATACCATCAATTATGTAGCTTGTTTTATCACTTTCAGGCACCCTTATCCACAAAATTTCTTTGTTCAATACCTTTGGGTTTAGCTTGATGGTAATGGTTTGCTGCGCGCCCGATACCTGTTCCACCTCAGCCCCCGGGAAAATATGCCCACCGCCACCGGCAACACAAAATCCTGTATTTATCTGTTCTAAATACACCTTGGTTTGGTAGCTTTTTACTTTAACAGTAGTAGGCTGTTCTATCTTCTTATTTTCTGATGAATAAAACTTAGCACCGTCTTTCACTTCAAAAGAAGTTTCTTTTTTACCCAGATTTATAAATATGCGGTAATATAAACTCTGTATACGGATGCGTATTTCAAAGGCCATGCCCTTGCGGTTTACAAAGGCTGTTTGCTTTTGCACATGTGGAAAGGTTGACTTGTAGAGGTGCATCGTTTCCTCATCGTATTCATCAATATTGTCTGATGTAAATACAAGTCCGCCAAACAATAAATTAGTTACCAGTAGTGTGTATTGTTGTGCTTTGCTAAGCCTGTTCTTTTTATCGCGAAGGATAAATACATCAGGGTCGTTGAGGAAAACACGCCCGTTCATAGCCCTACGGTTAATGGTATCAAGCAGAGCATTCTTGGTTGATATACGCTCACGCAAACCAACCGCTTTGCCCGACTTCAATTCCCACCCCAAACTAATATCAGAGCCTATACGGCAATAATCTACCAGGCCGTATGAAGGGCCTAGCGGAACGCCGCAGCCTAATATTATTTTATCGCCACAAATACGGCGAAGCAGTTGCATGGCATCGCGCATAATTTCGCCACGGGTTTTATCGCGCCTTGGGGTAAGGCCTGCAGCAAATAAAAAGTCAAGTTTTACCATGTCGAAGCCCCAATCGGTAAACACGGTTTTAAAAACATCTTCCAGGTATTTTACAACAGCATCGTTATAAATATCCAAGGCATAATACCAGGCATTTTTGCCCTTGCCCCAACCGGGGTTGTAGCCTGCATGAACAAGGTGATGGTCGTCTATCTGTACCAACCAGTCGGGGTGCTTTTCAAACAACTCAGAGTTGCCCGATGCTATAAATGGGGCCAGCCACAAACCTGCTTTGTAGCCCTTGGCATGAATGTTATCGGTAAGTGCTTTTAACCCCGACGGGAATTTCTTATTCACCCGTAACCAGTCGCCGGTTTTTTCCTGCCAGCCATCGTCTATCTGAAAATAATCAATGGGTATTTTATGCTTATCAAAAGCAGCGATGTTATCGTTAATTACCTTCTCGTCAATATCGGTATAGTGGTAGTACCAGCTAGTCCAGCCTGTGGCGGGCCTGGCTTTTTTCTCAACAGGTGGCATAGCGGCAAAATAGATTTGCCATGCACTGTCTTCAAAATCTTCGCATTCAAATAATTCAAAAGCGCTATAGTCGCGCCCTATGGTTATGCCTTTGCAATCAGCATTTATGTAGAGCTTATTTTCGGGTACTATGTGCTGAAAGATGGTGTACTTCTTATCCTCATTCAATGACCCTAAAAACAACACGCGGTTATCAACTTTGCTGCGGATATAGGTATGCGTAAACGAGTGCAGGTAACCCTTTTTATGCGGGTTGTGGAATATGGTGCTATCGCCTGCGGGGCTTGCCAAGTTATATATAAGCGGACTTAGTTTGTCAATCTTTTCGTTCAGGTAATACTCGCGCGTTTCTGTCCACGATTGAAAACCGTTAATCAATACACTTATCTTATCATCGTAATTAATATTGGCAACCAGTTGCAGTTTTTCCACCTTAATGGCCTCTTTCAATTTAAGAACAACTTTATGTTTGAAAGTGCTTTTACTGCGTAATGCTTCTGCTTTATAATCAACCGTAAAATGGTCGGTAACCAAGCCATCGGCCAGTTCTTTATCTATGGTATACAGGGTGTTGTTGAGGTAATAAGAAACAACAAGGTTAAACGTCATATAGCAGTCGGGGTTAAAACTATGTTCAGGTTAAAGGTAATTGATTGGCCGGGTTTTAGTGGTGTTAACGTGCCGTTTTTTGCTGCCATTTCTGCCGTATCGTAAAAGCCGTTGCAGGGTTCTAAAGCTACATTATATTCGTTTTTAAAGCCGCCCTCATTTATCCAAACACCTAAATAAGGCAGCTTTTTAGGATTGAAAAGCAGTTGGTATTCTAGTTGTTTTTTGTTGAGCAACAGGCTGCAATTTCCTTCTTGTAACGGGCCGTTTACATAATACTTTTCGCTCTTCTTAGTTGATGCAGGAGCTATCTTGCTTAAATCAATTCTTGCCGCATTTACAGGGTAGGAGTGGAGCGAATCAACATCGCCAAGCAATGCACTATCGTGTACATTAATTACCTTATCAACTCCGGGTAATAGAATCTCAGTTTGCTCATCAACCGCAACCAATCCATGAAAAGCCCAAAGGCCATACAGCAGGCCGTTGTCTTTATTTGTAATGCGGTAAGCTAAATTTACCTCGTTGCCGTTTAGTGTAATATGGCGCTCAAAAATGTAGTTATGCATTACTCCTTGCACACGGCTGTAAAGGCCCTTGCTGTCGAACATGCATTGCCAGGGCAGGGCCCATATTTCGCCATGGTCGGGCCATTGGGTAGTGGGGTTGGCAACATCGGCACAAACATCAATAGTAGGAAACATTTCATCGCTACCCGAGGTATCGTAAGCAGCAAACTCATTGCCATAGGCAGGCAAATCGTATTTACCTTTAGCCGGCTGAAAGAAAACCTCAAAATTCAGTGGCTTATAAACCAGCGATGCTATCTTGGCCCCAAGCCCCGGCAACACTGCCAGTTTAAGCACATCGTTCTCCAGGTATAGGGCATCTTGATTTAAATGTTCACCTTTGTATTGCCGCATGGCACGTTTTATGTTTATTTGAAACAAAAATTGCATTTTTTGCATTGCATTACCACATGTACAAGCTTATTTATTTATACACCGTTTTAGCTGTCTTGTTTATAACAGGTGCAAACGCGCAGGTTAAATTTACCCTTGAGCGTTCGCAAACCGTTAGTGGCACTAAGCTGTATGTAGATAAACTTGAGAACATATATGTAATAAATGATAATGAGGTGTTTAAGTACAAGCCCGATGGCAAGCTGTTTAACAGGTACTCTAATAAATCGTTGGGCAAGGTTACGCTTATAGATGTTAGCAACCCGCTTAAGCTGATGCTGTTTTACAAAGACTTCTCGCGCATTGTGTATTTGGATAATACCCTTACCGAAAACGGCAGCGCAGTATTTTTAGATGAGAACGATTTAGAGCTGGCCACACTTGCCTGCAGCAGCTACGATAACGGCCTGTGGGTATACACTACACAGAACTTTCGCCTGGTGCGCTTTAAGCAGGATTTAACCACATCGGTAGATGTAAAGAACATCAATAACTTTGTAAACACAGGCATACAACCCAACTACCTTATAGAGCGCGAAGGACAGGTGTACATGAACGATTCTACTTTGGGTGTTATTGTGTTTGATATTTTTGGGACATACTATAAAACCATTCCTGTTAAAGGGCTCGATAAGATTGAAGTATCAAACAACAAGATATTCTACCTAAAGGAAGATAAGCTTGGTATATATGATATGA
>JBIPNX010000079.1:0-7876 GCA_044378145.1 Flavobacteriales bacterium
TTGCCCCTGAGCATGGCCGTAACCTGCAAGCCAACAGCATTGTTGATGCTTACGGACGTTACGCGCTAGACCATACCAGCGACGAAAAATCGCGCGAGATATTCTGCATGGTGGTAGGCCCGCCAAGTGTGGTAAACCAAAACCAGGTTATTAATGCGGTACAGGGCGAGAGCATTGATATTGTACCAACCATTGCCGACATTTTAGGTTTTGCCAATGAGATACCGGGCGAAGCCGCCCTACCGGGTTCAACTTTACAAGCTGCTTTTGTGTAATATGAAAACAGGAAAGATATTTTTTATAGCCGTTGCGTTTGTCGCAGTGCTGAGTGTTATTACGTTTGAGGCCTGCAAAAAAGACCCTCCGCCTAATCCTTACGATACTATTGACTACGGCAACACCAACCCGCCTACTGATACGATAAATCCATACAGCATTACAGGGCTGCACCGCAATATATTTTCGCAACGCTGCGCTAACCCCGGTTGCCACGATGGCAACTTTGAGCCCGACTTCCGTACGGTTCAGTCAACGTATTTGTCGTTGGTTTATCACCCACTTATAAAAGAAGATTCTACCGGATATTTTGTATATCGCGTAAAACCTTACGATACTGCACACAGCTGGTTGCACGAGCGTTTAGTTACCGATGATGAGGTGCTTGGCCGCATGCCGTTGTATGCCGACCCACTTACGCCAACAGAAATGAACCAGATTAACACCTGGATTATGAATGGTGCCCCTAACGAAGATGGTACAGTTGCTACCCTGCCAAACGAGGAGCCAACCATTGTAGGGTATCTATGCCTTGATATGAATAATGTGCGGGTAGACGAAAACCGAATAGATAATATCCCATATAACTCGTTTATTCTGGCGCCCAATACCCAATACCAGTTTGTGTTTCAGATTAACGATGACAGCACGGCAATGAGTGCCTTGCAAAACGTTAAAATGCGTTTTAATACGGTTATAAATGGTTTTCCTAATGGTGCGCTGGCTTATCAGGCTTACTATTTAAATTTTGGTGGAAACCAGTTTTGGCGTGTAGTGTTTAACACATCGGCATTTACAGCGGGTGTTACCAACTTCTTCCGCATTTATGCTAACGATGGTGACCATACCAACGATACGGAGTTCCCCCGCAACGAGCTAAACGACGCCTATAAATACTACTACTCTTTTGTTGTGCAATAATGAGAGCGAGATACTACATAACCCTGGCAGCTTTAGCGGCATTAACTTTTACTGCGTGTATAAAAGAAAAGCCGTTAGAAGATACGCCCTACATAGAAATTAGCAGTGTTACACCTACCAATGCGCAGGCCTATAGCGATACCATAACCTTTACTGTTTTTTACCGCGATGGCAACGGCGATTTAGGCGAGAACGACCCTAACGTATACAACCTGTTTTTAACCGACGGGCGCAACCAGGTAGAGTATAAATACCGTGTACAGCAATTGGCCCCATCGGGAAGCGATGTGCCTATTCAGGGTAATCTAATAGTAAAACTTGCAGGTGCGCCTATTATTAACGGTGGCAGCAGCGAAACGGTAACGTATTCTATGTACGTTGTGGACAGGGCAGGAAATCAGAGCAATGTAGCTACATCGCCTACTATTACTGTTAATCAGTAGTTTGTAGTGGTTAGAAAAAATCTGTTCACTACTCACCAACCACCACCCACTAAAGCTTCACAAACTTCTTCATAATAGAACCTTTAGGTGTTACGGCTTCTAAAATGTAAACGCCGTTACTTATACTGTTTAAATCTAAGGTCAGGTGTTGTTCGGTGTCCGATGGGTTGGCTACATCTAAAACCAACTGCCCTGCAAGGTTGAAAATCCTTACGCGTTCAAGGCTCGATTTTAGGCCATTTGCCCCTACAATTAATCTATCTGATGCCGGGTTTGGGTATAGTTTTACATCCCCGATTGCGTTGGGCTTATCATTAACTCCGGTAGTTGGATCAACCAAGTGTATTTGGATAATATAGGGTTCTCCAACCGGCGATTCTACCTGTGGCCATACCACAACTGTAGTAATACCTCCGCCTAAAACAAAGTAATCGCTGTAAAAGGTAATGTCTCTAACAAAATGTACCGGTTGTTGGTTGGGTATGGTAATATTGGTTTCTGCAACCGTTAAAATGCCGGGCAGGTTTCCATTGTCGTTGTTGCTGTATAGTACAGCCAGGGGGCCTGTATAAATGCCGTTAGGTTCAGTATTTACAACATCAAATTCTACTGTATAGGTGCTATCTAAATAATAGGTGGCGGTGTCGTTTACCCCGGTTAAATTTTGAACTTGAATAACAGATTGCAGAGTTTGTGCCCTGGCATTACTGCATAGGGCCAAAAGCGGCAAAAACAGGATATATATCAAACGGCTGGGCTTCATTATTCTATGGCTTTATACAAATGTAATTTGGAAGTTTGGTATATACAGCATATTTTTAACAAAATCTTACGCGTTCAGGTATGCAAATTTTAAACGAATTAGTTGTTTCCCTTAGTAAGGAAGAAGCAAGGTACTTCAAATTATTTATTTCAAAATACGCCACCGATGATGCCCGTAAAGATGAAACACTATTTGATTATATCCGCAAAAGCGCCGATAGCTATTCTGACGATGCCATTATAACCAAACTATACGGCAAAGGCAACCCATCGGCATTCTACCGCCTTAAAAACAGGCTTATTGGTTTGCTTAGCCAAAGCCTTGTACTGCAGTATATTGATGAGAACGATAACATAGCTTACCAGCACTTGCAAATAGCAAGGCATTGTTTGGGAAAGAGGCTTTTTCAACCTGCATTGTATTTTTTGAAGAAGGCCGAAAAGCAGGCAGAGGTTATTGAAAATTACGAGCTGCTGGATATTGTGTATGGTGAGTATATCCGCCTATCGCGCGAGGTAACGGGCATTGATCCCGAAAGCTATATTGAAAAACGCAAAGCCAATCAGGAGCGCCTTACCGAGCTTAGGCGTATTGACGATATCGTAGCCGTGGTAAGCCATAGACTGAAGTTGAGCCAAAACTTTTCTGTCGGGCGCGAGCCTGTTGTTAAGCTGCTGGAGAAGATTACCAAGACCTATTCAGCCAATAATACCGCTATAGAAACCAGCCCGCGCCTTATGGTGGGTATGTTTAGGGCGGTAACACAAATCCTGTTGCAAAAGCATGATTACCTTGCGCTTGAACAGTACGTTGCCGATGCGCAAAATAACTTTATCCGCCTGGGTTTATTTGCCAAAGGCCATAAAGAGATGTACCTGCAAATGCTGGTGTACCGCATTAACGCGTTATTGAAACTCCGCAATTTTGATGAAGCTAAAACTTTGGCAAAAACGCTGAAAGATGCCCTTTCGGGCGGCACCGGCGGGCCGGGTATTTCGTACACCAACTTTTTCAACAAATACATTTTCTTCTACTACAATGCCATGGTGAATATTTATTCGGAAACGGATATAGATAAAGCCATTAAGGAGATTGAGTTTATGCAAACCCAAACCAACCTGAAGAAGCTGGATTTTTACGCCCTGTTTGTACCGTTAAACCTGGCTATTTTATGGTTTGGCAAACAAAACTACAGGCAGAGTGTGCGCTACTTTAATGAGTTATATCAAACAGAAGGCTACACCAAATCGGCAACAGATTTACAACTTAAAATTGCCGTTGCAGAGCTTATTGTGCGTTACGAAACCAACGACTTTGATTACCTGCAATACCGATTAAACCAGGTACGAAAAACGTTTAAAGAGCTGCTTAAGCAGGAACCGTATGCGCGCGAAAAAGAGTTTATGGCTATCCTGTCTGACCTTATGGAATCGCCAATTTTAAAGAGTAACAAGAAGTTGCTGGTACGCATAAATAATTTTGTTGCAACCCCAGAAGCTACCGATGGGCAGGTGATAAGTTACACCGATTGGTTGCATGAAAAGATAGGTTAATAGAGGTATTTATTGATTTAATTGTCCTTAATATCCATATCAATTATTTTGTTGGACGACTGCTTTTTAAATAACTCAATAAAATAACCAATTTGTAAAAAATCTCGTCCTGTTTCATCATTTATTTTATAGTCAAATTGATGTAAATAGCCAATTTGTATAGTTGTACCCTTTGATGGTTTATAATTAAATGCAAGCAAAATCCTATTCCTTTCAAAATAAGGTTCGTTATCTGTAAAAAATAGCTCATTACTGGCGCTAATTTGAAATGGTTTAAAACCCTTAATATCCCTTCCGAATGGATAAGATAGCCCAAGCCTATAACGATATCGATTTCGGTAACCATTAGTAGTAAACCTAAACTCAGCTCTGTATCGCTGTTCAATTTTTAGTTTACCAATTGATTGAAATAAAATAACCTGTGGCCAAATTCTTAATTCATCATTGTTCTTTGGCAAAACAAAATTACCCCCCTCTCTATACGTTTGGTAGCTACCTGCACCTAAACTCAATTTTAAATTTTTGTCAACTTTATAATTAATACCACCCTTATATTCGTAATAATGGAAATTATTATAAAATTTAAGTGAGCGCAGTTGTGCCTCGCCAAAAGCACTCCATTTGTCATTAATGTTGTATTTTAAATTAATAATATTCCAGCTGCCTAAATCAAATTTTTGTGCCGTTAAATTATTTATTGTTAAGCAAGATATAAGTATTGTTAAGTATGCTGTCCTCATTTAGTTTTGCTTATTAGTTTCTTTTTGCTCGCAGATACTGTAAGACTGGCTGAAAAAGTGAGAATTAGGCACTGTGATTATTTCGTTATCTTTTGTTTTTAAATACACAAAAAAATAATTTAAATCAGTCACTTCCCCTTCATACTGATAGTCTTTGTGCAAAACCTTTATTGTATTTCCAATTCTTAAAGGGTGGTTAAAAAAAATTAAAATACTTGATGTAATATTGGATAGTAATGACCATTGAGCAAAAAAGGCTATACCTAAGGCTGTGAGAATTGTGCTGGCAAATAATGCTATTTCATTTTGTTTAAACCCCCATACCCCTGTTAGAAATATAATAGCTGTTATTGTTGTAAACAGTTGTACTGACTTAATAGCCATTTTTCTCCTACCTCTTTCCAGCTTGGTTCTTTTAAGAAAATTATTTATAAATGTCTTAAATATAAAATACAAAATGAGGTATAAGCCTATGATTATGATAGTTTCAATAACCTGAATATCTGATATTTGCATTGTTTATTTATTTAGTAATTTATTTTCTCTGTTAATACCAATAAGATTAATGCTTTCATATAGTAATGATGCATTATTTAATAAGCGGTCAAGCTCTTGTTCAAAAAACTGTTCCGTATGTTCATTCCATTTATTTGGGTGAATCATAAGTTCTTTAAAACTACTGCCAAGTGTAGCAATATATTCCTTTTTTTGGGGTGCGTCGTTAATAAATATTGGAGGATATAAATCAAACATCAACATCCAATTTTTTGCAATTCTAGTTACTCTGCCATTTCCATCAGCAAAAGGATGTATCCTTATTAACTCATGATGAAAATATACTGCCTTTATTATTGGGTTTTTGATAGATTGTATCTTGAAAAATAAATTAGAGACTAATTGAGGTACTATTTCAGGTTCAGGGCAAATATGGGCACCTATTTGAACAAGTGTTTGGCGGTAACGGTTTGGGTGTATTGCATTAGTTTCCGGAGATACTAACCTCAGTAGCTGAAATAATTGTATCTCTTTTTCAAAATTATTATGTTGTATTATTTCTTGTATAACAAAGTCTAGTGATATTTTTAGGTTTTTTAAATATTCTTTTGCCTCTTCTTCATTTTGAGCTTCCATTTGGGCATTCTTAATACTTAATTGCTCTTTAAGATTATTTACCCCATCTAAATAAATGTCTAACAGGTCATCGTCAAGGTGGTGCCGGCTATATATAATTAGCCTGTAAATAGATTTTATAATGCCGTCAATTTCATCTATCTTATTTTGATTTATTTTAATAACATCTACTGGCAGTAGTTCCATTTTATTTTTGTTTTACTGTTTTCATTTGAATTATATCAACTAAAAATGCAAATGCCATAGAGAAATAGATGTACCCCTTTGGAATTTTAAAATGGAATCCTTCTGCCAACAGAGAAACTCCAATCATCATTAAAAAGCACAGAGCTAAAACTTTAAACGATGGATGTTTTCTTATAAACCCGCTAATAGGTTTAGATGCAAATAACATAATAACCACCGTTACAATTACTGCCGTATACATTACCCATAGTTCCTGGACCATACCAACAGCAGTTATAATTGAGTCTACTGAAAAAACCAGGTCTAATAATAATACCTCTAAAAGAAGTTTTTTAAAACTTCTTTTTTGGGGTATATGTGGAGCATCATCTTTGCTAATTTCTGTTTTATGGTAAATTTCTTTTGTGCTTTTATAAATTAGAAAAAGCCCCCCTATAATTAGTATCAGCCCTTTTCCTGAAAAGTCAATTTCAAAGAGTTTAAATAAGGTTTGATCTAGTTGTAATATCCACGAAATAAAACCAAGTAGGCATAACCTCATTACCATTGCCAAACCTATGCCCCAATACCTCAATTTGTTTCTTTGGTTTTCTGGCAATTTATCTGCTAAAATTGAAATAAAAATTATATTGTCAATACCCAGAATTACTTCTAATGCAATTAGCGATAGTAATGGAATAATTGCTTCTGTCATAGTAGCTGTATTAATAACTTTATTGGTAAATGTATACAATGCTAAAATACACAGTTTGTTCACATCTATACCACTAATGCTATATATGTATAAATCAAAAAAGCCCACCATTTGCATGGTGGGCTTTTTTGTGAACTAACAGAATCTATTACACATTAAACATAAAGCAAACTATTGTTTTATTAACCTTTGTGCTTTGGCTACGCCTTTGCTATCGCGTAACACAAGGGTGTAAACACCTTGGGCAAGGTTGTCGGTATTAAGCTGTACTATGTTTTTACCGGCATAAGCATTAATGGTTTGGCTGCCCACTACCTGGCCTACCATGTTAACTACAGTAAGGCTTAGTTGCGATGTTTTAGAAGTCTCAACAACTAATGTAGCATTGTCTGTAGTTGGGTTAGGGTATAAGCTAATACCATCTATCACACTTGTTTCTTCAACACCGGTTAGGTTTGCAGGGCCAAGTAATACCTGGGCATCGGCAATAGAATCGGTAATAGGTGTAAGGGTTACAAATGTAGGGTCGCCGGTATAGCCCGGGAAGTCGGCATATAATTTATAGGTACCATACGCAAGGTTAGAGAAGCTGTATGCACCGTTAGCATCAGCAACGGCAAAAGCTATGTTTTCGCCTGCAATGGTTTGTAGTATAACGGTAGCACCGCTAAAGTCGGTTGCTGCACGAAGTGTATCAGCCCAATCAACAGTACCGCCAATAAAGCCCGGTCCACCTTGGTTAGCAGCTGCTATCATATAGATATCGCCTGTGGTGTACGAGTTGTTGTTGATAGTAATTACATCACCAAAGTTCCAAAGCATAGCAGCAGTGTGGTAGGTTGGTATGCGCACAGCGTATAATGGGTCGTTAGGAGTCAAAGCAGCTTTAACTACATAGTCGCCATTAGGTACATTGTTAAATATGTAGCCACCATTGCTGGTTACATCAGCACCTTCGGGCACTAATTGGCTGTTAGGGTAGTCAAAACGTAGTAAGAATACATAAGCAACACTAGCAGGAGTATTAACGCTGGTATAAACTGTGCCGCTTATTATGTTATTTTGGTTGTTACCACCTACAACAATAGAGTCGCAATACTGGCTTTGGCAGCCGCTATTGTTCCACACGGTTAAGCATACTACATAAGTTCCGGCAACACTGTAGTCGT
>JBIPNX010000081.1:0-7815 GCA_044378145.1 Flavobacteriales bacterium
TCGCGAAATAACCCTGCCTGTTTTTTACGACCTTACCGCAGGGCAAATGAAAACCGTTGCCGATGTGGTTATTGAGGTGGTAGAAAATTATTTGCAACAAGTCTAACCCATAGACTGTGAAACGCCTTACAGACATACTACTCTCTTTAGTTGGATTGCTAATACTGTTGCCATTTTTTCTGGTGATAGCCATTGTAATTGCTTTGGATAGCCGAGGAGGTGTATTCTTTCTGCAAACCCGTGTGGGCAAAAACAACAAAGATTTTAAGCTGTTTAAGTTCCGCACCATGCGGGTTGATTCGGAGAGTAAAGGCCAGCTAACCATAGGTGGACATGATATCCGTATTACCAAAGCAGGCTTCTTTTTACGCAGGTATAAGTTAGATGAACTACCCCAGTTACTAAACGTTTTACTGGGCGATATGAGCCTTGTAGGCCCGCGTCCTGAAGTGCGTAAGTATGTGGATATGTACACTGCAGAGCAACTGCAGGTGCTAAGCGTAAAGCCCGGCATTACCGACTATGCATCAATAAAATATGCTGATGAAAGCGAGCTGCTTGCCAAAGCCGAAAACCCCGAGCAGTTTTACATACAAACCGTTATGCCCGATAAGTTGGCCATCAACCAGGAGTATATTAAAAACCGCAGCTTTGGCGTTGATATGGGCATCCTTTTTAAAACCATTGGTAAAATACTGGGCTGATGAATATTGAAGAACTCCGCGAATACTGCATGGCTAAAAAACACGTTACCGAAAGCTTTCCGTTTGATAACGAAACGCTGGTGTTTAAAGTCATGAACAAGATGTTTGCCCTTACGGGGATAAACAGCAACCCTGTTAGCGTAAACCTTAAATGCGACCCCGAAAAAGCCATTGCCCTGCGCGAAGAATACAGCTGCGTACTACCCGGCTACCACATGAACAAGCAGCATTGGAACACTGTAATTGTAGACGGCTCTGTTAGCGATAAGTTGGTGATGGAATGGATAGACGATTCGTACAATTTGATAGTCGCAAGTTTGCCTAAGCGGGTGAGGGAACAAATGAGTTAACTTTGCAGCATGAATAAACTGCCCGAACCCAAAACTATAGCCCGCTCTTTCTTCAGGAGGTTGGTGGGCTACTTCTTTCAGGGGATGTTGTTTTTGGCCCCTATAGGCCTTACCGCATACCTGATATACTGGCTGTTTGAAAGTACCGATAGGGGTATTAACGGTATTTTACCCGAGGCCTGGCAAGTGCCGGGCTTAGGCATTTTAATAGCCGCTATTTGCATAACTACGCTGGGATTTTTATCGTCAAAAATCATCTTCAACTTTGTATTTGATAACGTAGACGATTTGCTGGAGCGTGTACCTGTAGTAAAGGTTATTTACACCTCGGCCCGCGATTTTATGGAGGCTTTCCTTGGAAAGGAAAAGCGCTTTAACCGCCCGGTACTCATCAAAATGAACAGCGCCGACGAGATAGAACGCGTAGGCTTTATCACCCAGACCGACCTTACCGAACTAGGCATAGAAGGCGGCAAGTGCGCGGTGTATATTCCGCACTCGTATAACTTCTCGGGCAACCTGTTTATAGTGCCCAATGCCAACGTAAGGCCTATTGAAGGGGTAGAGGCATCAGAGTTGATGAAGTTTGCCGTATCGGGAGGGGTAACAAGGCTCAAAGATCACGACGATAAAGACAAAGACGAAAAGAAAGAACAATCAACTGATACAGATACCGATGCTTAGCACACTTATTGGCCGCCTGCGCTTAACAGGCATTATAGAGGGTATATCGTACCTTTTACTCCTTGGCGTTGCCGTACCCATTAAATACATAGAGGCCCTTGGCAAAAACCCCATGCCGGTTAAGTATTTAGGCATGGCGCACGGCGTACTTTTTGTCCTTTACTGCATACTAATTCTGCAGGCTATGTTAGAGTATAAATGGAGCTTTAAAAAGGCCTTAATCCTGTTTGTAGGCTCTCTGTTACCCTTTGGCACCTTTTATACCGATAAGAAGTATTTGCAAAGCGACGAGGCTAAAAAAGCCTAGCTCCGGCGCAATAATTTAGCCCGCTTTTTGTTTACTACCTTTACACACGTATGAGGCATCTGTTTTTGGCATTGGCATTATGTGCTTCCCTTTTGGTAAAGGGGCAGCAAAAAGTGCCCGCTAAAGACGAAAAACCCACACAGGTAGAGCTGCTTAACTCCGATTACCTGCAAGTAGACGAGCGTTTGGGCAAAGATGTTAAACGCCTGGTAGGCAACGTAGCCTTTAAGCACGACGATGTCCTGCTCTATTGCGACAGTGCCTACCTCTATACCCTTACCAACTCGCTTGATGCCTTTAGCCAGGTGCATATTAACCAGGGCGACTCGGTAAACATGTACGGCGATAAACTGAAGTACGACGGCAACAAAAAAACTGCGGTTATGACGGGTAACGTGGTGCTTATTGAAAAGAACAACACCGTTACTACCGATAAGCTTACCTACGATGTTAACGCGGGCATAGCCACCTACAACACCGGGGGCAAAATTGTAAGCCGCCAAAACAACAACGTGCTTACCAGCAAGGTGGGCTACTATTACTCTAAGAGCAAGCAGTTTTACTTCCGCAAAAAGGTAGAGCTGGTTAACCCGCAGTACACTATGAAGAGTGACACGCTGCGCTACAATACGGTTAACGAAACGTCGTACTTCTTTGGGCCCACCACCATTGTATCTAAAGAGAACTTTATCTACTGCGAAAACGGCTGGTACGATACCAGGCGCGATTTAGCCCAGTTTAACCGTAATGCCTATATCATTTCGGGTAAGCAGAGGTTGAGCGGCGACAGCCTGTTCTACAACCGTAAAAAAGGTATTGGCAGGGGTTTTGGCAATGTGGTATTGGCTGATACAGCACAGAATATTGTTATTAAGGGCGACAAAGGTTTTTACGAGGAAGACCGCGAAAAAATGATTGTGTTTGGCAATGCCGAACTGGCCCAGTTATTCGATAAAGACACCCTCTTTCTCCATGCCGATACCCTGCGTGCCGAGTACGATACCTGCAAGGAATACCGCACGTTATATGCCCATTACAAGGTTAAATTCTTTAAGGCCGATATGCAGGGCAAGTGCGACTCGCTGGTGTTTTCCTATCAGGATTCTATCCTCAAAATGTTCCGCAGCCCGGTGCTGTGGACAGAGGAAAACCAGCTTACGGCCAATTACATAGAGATTAGAACCAACAAGGGCAAAATTAAGCAGTTGGATATGTACGACGTAGCCTTTGTCATATCAGAGGAAGACAGCGTTAGCGCCATGTTTAACCAGGTAAAGGGCAAAAAGATTGTGGGCCATTTTGTAGACAACCAGCTTAGTAAGATTAACGTCTACGGCAACGGGCAAACCATATACTACGCTAAAGATGGTAAGGCTTATACGGGGGTAAACCGCGCCGATTGCTCCGACCTTGTTATCTACACCAAAGAGAATAAGATTGAGCGCATCACCTTTATTACCAAGCCCGCAGCTACGCTTTACCCCCTAAACGAGCTCCCACCCAAAGAACTCCAGCTAAAAGACTTCAAATGGCGCATCTCTGAACGCCCCATGAAGCGGGAAGATATATTTGTGCCTTAACAGCTTTCTGAAACCCTTTCTGTTGTAGTAAAATTTCAATTTTTTGCAATAATATTTTATAGTTGCCCCGGCCTGAAGGCCGGGGTTTTAAGAGATCGATGTTTTTGGCTTTAGCCACAATTTAAATTTGGCCTAAAGGCCATTTGTTTGGAGCATATTTATCCCCGACCTAAAGGCCGGGGCAATTTTTGGTTAGTGAAAACACCTCAAGGCAACCCGTTTGCACGAATCACCTTAAAGATGTCAATCCTTATCATAACAACTTAGCTACTGACCAATGATGGCTCATTGTTTAAGCTTGTCCTCTTGCTAAGTTGTTTATCTTAAATCTTAATCTAAACCATTAATCTGAAATCGTAATAAGCATTGTAGGTACTCTAAATTTTCTCGTAATAACTCTCCCTTATAAAGGGAGTGGATGTCGCCATAAGCGACAGACGAGGGATTTTAAGCCGCGGCTATTGTTTTTAGTTTTGGTAATAATGTGCTATTCGAATAACACCACAAAGATACAACAACCCGATACCTATTGTCAAGCAAAAAATAAATATTGTTAGTAAATATTTTTTAAATGGCAAGGACATAAAAAAGCCCCTGACAATGTCAGAGGCTTTTTTGCCCCCCTCTCCCCTCGGGAGAGGGGCAGGGGGTGAGGGAATATGGTGTGTTATTAGAACTTCAACTGGTACTGAACAGCAAACGTACGTGGGGCTGCTATATCAAGTGGACGTAAAGTGTAAACACGATTTAAAGCGTTGTTTACTACAAACGATACGCGAGAGTGCTTGGCAATGTCCATACCTATACGGGCATCAACAATATAATCGCCTTTGTTGTGCTTAGCACGGAAATCTTGTAAACCGTAATTTAACAGCGGGTCAAGTTTTTCAAAGATGATGTCGATGTTCTTCATGTAGCTGTTGTAACGGCAGCTTGCGCCAATCATTAAGCGTTTGTAAACAAACTCAAGGTCGGCCTTAACAAGGTGGTTGAAACGGTATTTTAACCCGCCCGATTTTTCAGAGCTGGTGCCTTTGTAAGTTGGGTCTATACCAAACACAGCCTGGAACAATGGATCGAAGGTTGCGATTTGTTTGTCAGGCTCAAGAGCGCGAGGGTCCATGTAGGTGTAACCAAACAGGAAGTTAACGGCGGTGTTACCAATTTTACCGGTACCCATTAGCGACATGTCAACACCCCTGGTTTCGGTTAAGCCAATGTTTAACGAGCGGAAGCCGATATCGTCTAACACGTTACCGGTGCTGCCCCAAGGGCCAAAGGTAAACTCAATAGTGTTGAAAGAGCGTTGGTGGAAGTAAGCTACGTCTAAGTAACCCACAAATGCTTTGCCCACTTTAATGCCTTGTTTAATACCAATCTCAGCGTTCCACGATGATTCAGGTTGCAGGTTGGTGTTAGGGTAAATAGCAATGGCGCCTAAGTTGGTGCGGATGTATTTCTCTGCAATAGTAGGGAAACGGTAACCCTGGCCATAAGAGCCACGGATGTATGTTTCGCGGAAAATACCTTTGCGGCTTAGCTTGTAGTTAAAGCCGGCACGTACCACAGGTTTGTTGCCTGTTTGGTCGTTAATTTTGAAGAACTCGTAACGGGCGCCAAGAATAAATGTAAGGCGGTCGCGGTAACGGTTTTCGTATTGAATGTATAAAGCACCGTTAGATGAAGAGCTTTTACCATCGCCGGCTTCGTTGCCTTCGTATAAAGCAGCTTCGCCTTTGGTAGATGTACCCATAAAGCCACCGGTAACCGATGCTTTTTCTGTAAAGAAACGGGCAAGTTCGCCACCAAAACCATGGTTGCTGCTATCGGCAAGGCTAAAACGCTTGGTGTATTGGTACTCACCAAACAACAGGTCGAATTTGTTGGCACGGCCACCATCGTTGTTGTTGTTCTGACCGTAGAAACGGGTACGCAGGCGGTGGGTACTGCCCATATCGTTAGAGTAGTTAAGGAACGGGTCTATAGCGTAAGTGGTTTGCTTGGTAAGGGTGTTAGAGCCCGGGTAAGAGTAGTAAAGGCCGGGTGTAGGGCCATCTTCTTTGCTGTTTAACCATAATAGGTTACCGGCGCTTTCGCTGTACTGTATAAGGCCATTAACACCGTAGTTTAGGCCAATTACTTTTTGGTTGCGGTAGCGTAGGTTAAAGTTACCGCGGGCACGTTGCTCAAAGCTTTGGCGTGGGTCGCGAAGGGTGATTTCGCCGTTAGGGCCGGTATCTTTTACTTTAGGTACATACACTGTTCCGCCAATGCCTGAGTTGTAGTTAAGAATGGTATCGGCAACTTCGCGGCCTTTGAAGCCGGTATCTTTAAAAAGGTTAGCGGCAACAACCATATCAAGCGCACCAATGCGGCGAGTGTGTAGGAAGTTTACGTTGCTTGCAAAGAACATATCGTTACCGTTGTAGAAAGCAGTACGCTTTTGAGGGAAGTCGTATATCTGGGTCATTAAGGTAACTTTGGTGGTAGGGGTATCGCGTGGGTAAGAAGTACGAATATTGATAGCACCACTTAAAGCGGCAGAACCGTATAGTACCGATGAGGCACCTTTAACAACCTCTATCTGCTCAATGTTTTCAATTGGGAAAAGGCCCCAGCTTGGGCGGCCTGCATCGCCCGATAGGATAGGCAGGTCGTCTATAAGAACCATAACACGGCTGCCTGCACCAAAGCTGTAACCGCTACCGCCGCGTATCTGGGCTTCGCCGTCTACAATGGCAACACCGGGTGCCTGTTGCATGGCCTGGTCCATGCTGGTGGTGGCTTTGTTTTCTACAATGGTAGGCTTAATAACGTCGATAGTAGATACGATTTGCTCAACAGGCTTGGCGTATTTACTTTCAGAAACTACTACAATGCCAATGTTTTGCGCCTCATCTTCCATAATAAAGTTAAGGCTGATGGTTTCGCCGGCTGTAACAGTAACGGTTTTGGTAATAGGGCGTTTGCTGATTGATTTAACAATAAGGCTGTATTTACCTGCCGGAAGGCTTAGGGTAAACTCACCATCAATGTTAGAAGCGGCTCCGGTAGCAGGGTTTGCAACATCCTGAATGGTTGCACCGGGTATGCCCTCGTTGGTTTTGTTGTCGGCTACTTTGCCTTTTACCGTGCCATTTTGCGCAATGGCAACAATTGTAAACACTGCACTAAACAGTGTAGTAATAAACAGTTTCTTCATTTTTAGGATTGGTTAGACTACAAAAAATCAGCGAGCAAGATAGGAATATTTTTTTTAGCCCATGTTTACCTAAGCTTATGTTTTGCAGTTTGGTTGACATTTTATGAAAAAATTAGTTTGGCAAACAGGTTGTTTTTGAGTGTTTTAAACAGGATAAGGAGCAGCGTTTTTCCATTTTATACATGTTACGTGTATAAACAGATGCAGAAAAAAAAGAATTCCATAAACAGAATAAAAAAGCCCCGTCGAAAACGGGGCTTTTATTTTTTAGCCCCTCTCCCTTGGGGGAGGTGTTGGGGAGGGGTGAATTAATTTTTCACATCTCCAAGCATTCCTTTCAAGCCGGTGATGATGTTTACCTCCACAGCATCGTGGTTGCGCAGGGCTGCTAAGTAATCTGAAATATAATCGGTAAGGTGTACCAGGTACATGGCTTTCTCTATATCGCTCGCGCCTTCAGCCCAAATATCAATAATAGTACCGGTGCAACGGGTAGCTACTTCGCGGGTATATTCAATGCGGTGTGTGTTGCGGAAATACTCGTCTTTATGGCGAAGGAAAATAACCGCAAGGCTTTCGTTCACATCACGCCAGCCCACCAGTTCGTTATGGTTCATTTCAGGGATAACGTGGTGCCAGCAAAGTATTTTAGAATTCTCGTTTAGCTGTTGGCGGAAACGTACTGCAACGCCCTCATAACCCGGGGTTGCGTAAATAACCGGTAGTTTACCGTTAAGCGATTTAGCAATTGCCATAGCTTTTTCGCGGATACTGTCTCCTTGGGTTTCTAGCAATTGGTATGCTTTTTCAAGCTCAGCTTCGTAGTAATTATCAATAAACCCATTAAACGACAGCACAAAAAACAACTGCGTTAGCGAATAGCCCAGGCATGCACGTGGTGGCATTCCACTGGGAATTTCTATCAGGTCAAGGCCTTTTTCTTTAGCAAAAGCTGCAATTTTTCCGCCCGATGTTACGCATACTATTT
>JBIPNX010000082.1:0-7744 GCA_044378145.1 Flavobacteriales bacterium
TGTTTGGCAATGTGGTTATTATTTACTTTTTAGCTGCAGTAATGGAAGTAAACTACCCCGAAGACAGGGTAGGAATGTACCTCTATCCGCTGTTTGTTTTAGCCGCTTTTTTTATTGCTGATGTATATCAATCTAAACTGAAATTTGTATTGCTTATTCCGTTCCTATACATGCCGATACACTTTGTGTTTGCTGCCAATATTACCCATAGCAAAGTATGGGCATGGGAGCATATTCCCCGCAGGTATTTCGATACGGTGTTGGCAGCACCAACTACCAATGGCTATCCGCCCATAGTATCGGGCTATAAAATGCGCACGCTTACATGGGCTTATTTTACCATGCGCAAGGGGGCGAAGCAAAACCAAATTCAGGAAACCAATTTCAGGGATAACCTGTATTCTGATTTTATTATTACCCGCCACGGAGAAGTTACCAATATCAACACATACTATACCGAAATTGATTTTGATGAACCATCGGGATTAGGCCTGTTTAAAAGGAAGCAAGCTACTACCCGTACATTCCTGTTTGAGAAAAGCATTGCCGATAAACTAAACACAACTGATGAATACACCGACTTTTGCAGGCTTGCATTAGATACCCTTGCAGGTAAAAACTTGTTGTTTGAAATAGATTGCAAAGTAAAGGTGTTGGATAATCATATTCCCGATTCACGTCTAGTTATAGATATCATCAACCCTGAACATAAAAGTGTAGCGTATTATTACCAGCAGTTGGATTGGTTGTATGGAGAACAGCCCAATGGAGAGTATAGCCTGAAACATTCTTTTATAATACCGGCAACCAAACTAAAAGGCTGCGAACTGGTAGCCTATTATTGGAGCATAGATAAGCGCCCCATAAACTTTACAGGCGGGCGCATTAAGGTGTATACTGTAGAGTAATTAGCGACTGAAGATATTATACTTGGCAATGCAGTAGAGCGCACGGAACCCGTCTTTCCAGCTTATTTTCTTGCCTTCTTCATACGTGCGGCCGTAATACGAAATACCTACCTCGTAAATACGGACTTTAGGTATGCGGGCAATTTTGGCGGTAACTTCAGGCTCAAAACCAAAGCGGTTTTCTTTCAGGTTAAGCCCTTTAATAATGTCGGCCCTAAACATCTTATAACATGTTTCCATGTCGGTAAGGTTTAGGTTGGTAAAGGCATTAGAAATACTGGTTAAAAATTTGTTGCCTATAGAATGCCAGAAGAATAAAATGCGGTGGGGTTTACCACCCATAAAGCGAGAGCCGTAAACAACATCGGCAAAACCATCAACTACCGGCTTAAGCAGTATGTTATACTCGTTAGGGTCGTACTCAAGGTCTGCATCCTGAATAATGATATAATCGCCTTTAGCCTCTTTAATGCCACGGTGCAGGGCGGCGCCCTTGCCCATGTTTTTAGGCTGTATGTAGTATTGGATATCAGCACCCGGGTTAGCGGCTATGTACGCTTTAATAACCCCCTCGGTATTGTCTTTTGAGCAGTCGTTAACAATAATTAACTCCTTTTCAAAACCGGCAATAAGGTCTACAGCCAATACTTTATCCAGTATCAGGTGTATGGTGCGTTCCTCGTTATATGCAGGTATTACAATACTCAACTTCATAGCCGGCAAAGGTAGTAATTGACAGTGATAATTTGTCTTGTACAGAAAATTGGTTTGTATAACTTTAGGAACTTTAATAGTAGTAGTATGAAATATTTGTTCCTCCTGTTTTTAGTTTTGCCCCTTTGTTTAGTTAAAGCACAAGTGCCGGCAGACCTGTCTTTATCGGTTGCCGTAACAACAATACCCGACTCTGGCAAAGTCAGGTTTACGTGGGGCGATGACTGGGCAACTACTATTAATTTATTCCGCAGAGAGGCCAATACTTCAGGCTGGGGCACTGCCATAGCAACAGTAGCTGCATTTGTGGGCACCTATGCCGATACCATAACTCCCGGAAAGCGCTATGAGTACTACTTTAGAACAAACAGGAGCATACAGCCCACACTAAGCCATACATACCTTGCTGTTGGCATGGCAGCCAACCCAATACACTACAAAGGCAAAGTATTGCTGTTGGTAGATAGTACTATGGCAGCGCCATTAGCTGCAGAAATAATCCGTTTAAGAATAGACTTGATTTGCGAAGGTTGGATGGTATCGCAGGTAAACATAAGCCCCTTGGCAAATGTAACAGAGGTAAGAGATACTGTTATTGATTTTTATTACAAAGACCAATCATCGCACCACGCGTTGTTTATGCTCGGTCATGTGCCGGTACCGTATGCAGGAGAATTCAACCCTGATGGCCATCCTGACCATCTTGGTGCATGGCCTGCCGATGTTTATTATGCCGATGTAAACAATAGCTGGTCAGATGTTACAGTTAACCTTACTTCAGCCACAAGGCTTGAAAACAGGAACATACCCGGAGATGGAAAATTTGACCAGTATATAATACCGGGTTTGCCTAAAATCGCAGTGGGCAGAGCCGATTTTAACAATATGCCCGTTTTTCAATTGTCAGACTCGCTGCTGCTGAAAAGATACCTTAATAAAGACCATAACTACCGCACCAAGGCATTTACGGCCCGCCCGCGCATGTTGGTTGATGATAACTTTGGCTATTTTAGTGCAGAGGCGTTTGCACAAAACGGCTGGCGAAACGGTACGGCTCTATTTAGCAGGGACAGCGTGGTTAATGCTGATTTTATATTGGATGCCAAAACAAACAGTTATTTATGGGCTTATGGCTGTGGTGGAGGTACTTATACAAGCGCCGGTGGTATTGGCAGCACCGGTAATATGGTTGCCGATTCTATGAAATCTGTTTTTACCATGATGTTTGGCAGCTACTTTGGCGATTGGGATAGCCAGGATAATTTTTTACGTGCCCCGTTAGCAGCAAAGGGGTATGCCCTTACTAATTGCTGGGCAGGCAGGCCAAACTGGTACTTTCATACCATGGGCATGGGTATCCCAATATCGCACAGCATTATACAGTCGCAATACAATATGGACTATTTACCGTCGGGCTATGGTGGTGCTTTTACCCACAGTAGTTTTATGGGCGACCCTACGCTTACGTTAAATCCTATAGTACAACCCACAACATTAATTGCTACAGAAAATATGGTAACAGGCAGTGCAGAACTGCAGTGGATAGCATCTGCTGATGTGCTTGGATATTATATTTACAGGGCAACATCGCTTACCGATAGCTTTGAATGTATAACCCCGCAATATGTAACAACCACAAGCTATGCGGATATCAGCCCACTTATTGGTAACAATGTATACATGGTTCGTCCTGTTAAAATGGAGAACACGTTTACAGGTAGTTATTATAATGTAGGTATAGGCATTGTAGATTCTGTAAACGTAGTAGAGATACCCAACCATATTGGTGAGTATGCAACACCTGTTTTTTCTGTCTATCCCAACCCATCAAATGGACTTTATACAATAAAAACGAATAGCAATAGTGCCTATACAATTGAACTGTATTCGCCTACAGGCAATTTGGCTATGCAGCAAAAATCAACAGGCAATACTATTCTGCTGGATATTACGGAATTAAATAATGGCGTATACCTGCTTAAAATATGCAATGGCAAAGGGGTTGCAGGATATAAAAAGTTGTTGAAGATTAGTAACTAATAATTATAATCTAAAACTCTAAACCAAATGGTTTAGTAACGATATTTGCGCCTTACCCTGAACCATGTTTAGCGCAGACACCCTTACCCGTTTTACAACCATAAAAACACCCTTTTATTACTACAACCTCGATTTGTTAGGCCAAACGCTTAAACAGGCATCAATTGCTGCGGGTAAGTATAACTACCATGTACACTATGCACTAAAGGCTAATAGTAATGATAAAGTATTGGAGCTGATAAACCAATACGGTTTTGGGGCTGATTGTGTGAGTGGGGGAGAAGTAGCCCGCGCTATTGAATGTGGATTTAATGCTGATAAAGTAGTATTTGCAGGCGTTGGCAAAAGCGATGATGAGATTAACCTGGCGCTGGAGAATAATATTTTCTGCTTTAATGTTGAATCGGTAGCGGAGCTGGAAGTATTGAACGAATTAGCTGCCAATGCAGGAAAAACAGCCCGCATAGCATTACGCATCAATCCCAACGTAAATGCCAATACCCATAAATACATTACCACCGGGTTAGAAGAAAACAAGTTCGGCATAAACATATGGGAACTGGATAGTGTACTTGATTTATTAAAGACACTGCCCAACGTTGAGTTTATAGGTTTACACTTTCATATAGGCTCGCAAATAACAGATTTAGGCGTGTTTAAAAACCTGTGCCTTCGTGTAAACGAGTTAAACCAGCACCTGATGGATAAACGCATCACCCCCAAGATTATAAACGTTGGCGGAGGTTTGGGCATCAACTACCAGGAACCCGATACACAGGCCATTCCTGATTTTGAAGCGTACTTTGGCCTATTCAATCAATTCTTAGAAGTACAACCGGGGCAGGAAGTTCACTTTGAACTGGGCCGTGCCCTGGTAGCCCAATGTGGTAGCCTAATTACCAAAGTGCTCTACATCAAAAATGGTATTAAAACCAATTTTGCCATTGTAGATGCAGGCATGAATAACCTGATTCGCCCTGCATTGTATCAGGCATACCATAAAATTGAAAACATAACCAATACGGCAACTGTTACAGAAAAGTACGATGTTGTTGGGCCTATATGCGAGAGCAGCGATTGCTTTGGCAAAGCCGTGGCCCTGCCACCAACCCAGCGTGGGCATTTAATAGCCATACGCAGCGCGGGGGCTTACGGCGAAGTAATGGCATCGGACTATAACTTGAAGCATCGCGCTGAGGCTGTGTATTCTGCATAAATTTGAACTGAGATGAGGGTAACACTTATAGCTGCTATGGGCAGCAACAGGGTAATAGGTAAAGGCAACCAGCTTATTTGGCACATGCCTAAAGACCTTAAGTTTTTTAAAGAAAAAACCACAGCCCACACTGTTATTATGGGCCGCAAAACGTTTGAGAGCGTTAACAAGCGAGCCCTGCCTAATCGCACCAATATTATTATCACATCGGCCGAAGGGTACGAAGTTCCCGAAGGGGTTATTGTGGTTAAAACCATAGAAGATGCTTTAAAGGCTGTGCCCGCAGGTGAGACCGAAGCCTTTATTGTAGGCGGCGCACAGATATACGAAGCGTATTTAGCGGCAGGATTAGCCACCCATATTTACCTTACAGAGATACATGCCGAGTTTGATGGCGATACCTTCTTCCCCGGCTTTGCTTTAAATGTGTGGAAAGAGGTTTGGCGTGAAGACCACGAAGCCGACGAGAAAAATAAATACCCTTTCTCTTTTGTGCTATTTGAAAAATACATGGGCAAACTTGATATGCCCGGAGAGGATATCCACTAAGAAACATCAAATAAAAAAGCCCTGACATTTCTGCCGGGACTTTTCTATAAAAACAATTATTAACGGGGGCCGCTTAAGCTAATTGTTTCATTAGCTTTTCAGCAAGCACACTCTTAGGCACTGCGCCTACTTGTTTGTCTACCAATTGTCCGTTTTTAAAGAACAAAAGGGTAGGTATATTACGTACGCCAAATTGTACAGGTATGTTAGAGTTGGCGTCAACATCCAATTTACCAATTACGGCTTGTCCTTCGTATTCTTTGGCAAGCTCTTCTACTATTGGTCCAACCATGCGGCAAGGTCCGCACCATTCTGCCCAAAAGTCAATTAATACGGGTTTATCCGATTTCATTACCAGCTCCTCAAAGTTGGCATCTGTAATTTCTAAAGCCATTTTGCTACAAATTATAAAGTTAGTATTGTGTATGTATATACAATTAATAAGCCATTAAGTTTAAACTGACTTTTTGGCAAGTGCTAAGTTACAAACCGTGCGGTAGTTTTAGTTAGCTTTGCCGCCTTAAGTTATTAATATCATGAAAAAACTTGTATTCGCCCTATTATCAATAGTAACGGTTCAGCTGGCTGCCCAGCCTGTTGAAAAAACGTTTTTGGTAGACCCGCTATCAACACCGCGCCAGCATAATGTTGACATGCAACACATGCGCCTGCAGGTAGCTTTTGATGCCCCTGCCGGTAAGGTTATGGGCACGGTAACGCATATATTCAGCCCGCTGCAAAAGCAGGTAGATACCTTGTTTTTAGATGGTCCGAGCATAACTATAAACACTGTAACCGTTAATAATAAAGAGGCCAAGTTTAAAACCAATAAAGAGGGTGTTATAATCTACTGCCCTACAACCCTTAAATGGGGCGAGAAGGATAGCGTAAAGATTACCTACGAAGCTACTCCACGCAAAGGCATTTACTTCATAGGCTGGAACGACCCTAACAACCTTGCCCGCAAGCAAATTTGGACACAAGGCCAGGCCGAGGATAATCGCTACTGGATACCCTGTTTTGACGGACAAAATGACAAATTGACAACTGAGGTTATTGTTGATTTTGAAGATGGATACAAAGTACTGTCTAACGGTACTAAACTGGCAGGTGGTGTAAAGCAGAAAGACGGCAAAATGCGTTGGCATTACCGCATGAAATACCCGCACAGCACCTACCTTGTAATGATAGGTATTGGTAAGTACGATATTAAAGAGTCGAAGAGCAAAAGCGGCGTGCCTATGTATATGTGGTATTACCCTGAAATGAAAGATAGAGTAGAGGCTACCTACAGGTACAGCGAGGATATGATGGACTTTTTTGAGGAAGAAATTGGGGTGCCTTACGGTTGGGAAAGCTACTCGCAAATACCTGTTGCCGATTTTATGTATGGCGCCATGGAAAATACCACTGCCACCGTTTATGGTGACTTTTACCTGATTGATGAGCGTTCGTATTTAGACCGCCCTTACGTTGGTACCAATGCCCACGAGCTTGCCCACCAATGGTTTGGCGACCTTGTTACCGCCCGTAGCCTAACCCACCACTGGCTGCAAGAGAGTTTTGCCACGTATTACAATGGCATGTATGAAGAAAAAGTGTTTGGTAAAGACTATTACAGCTGGGCCCGTCGCGGTGCGGTAAATGCTGCTTTGGAAGCTTCTAAAACAGATAAGTTCCCTATTGCATATAGCAATGCAGGTACTACCCGCCATTATCCCAAAGGTGCGCACGTGTTGCATATGCTTAAATATGTATTGGGTAGGGAAGAATACAACAAAGGCATTAAATACTACCTGACCCAGCATAAATACAAAAACGTAGACAGTGAAGATTTACTTATTGCCTTCCACGATGCGTTGGGCGTTTCGCTTGATTGGTTTTGGGAAGAGTGGGTATATAAAGGCGGCGAGCCTGCCTACAATGTATCGTACAAAACAGTAACCGATAATGGCGCGCTTTCTACCATGGTATCGGTAGACCAAACCCATACCCGCAGCGATATTGTTGGTTTGTTTAAAATGCCGTTTGTTTTTGAAGTTTATTACACCGATGGAACAAAAGATAGTGTACGTACTACCATAGAAAAAGAACACCACGATGTTATAATTCCTAATAAAGGAGGTAAGAAAATTGCTTTTGTGTTGTTCGACCCTAACAGCAACGTGATGAAACAGGTAACCTTTACTAAGAGCACTAATGAATATATGGCTCAGGCAGCAGGTGCTCCTAACATGATAGACCGTTACGATGCCCTGGTGGGTTTACGCGCTACGCCGATGGACCAGAAGCGAGACTTCCTGATTGACAGGTTTAG
>JBIPNX010000083.1:0-7719 GCA_044378145.1 Flavobacteriales bacterium
AGCTGCAGGAGGTGGAGTATTGCTCACTTTATTAGCGTTCAGTTTTTCTATTTGTGCTTCTACGTCTTTATCTTCTACCTTACGGATTAATGGCTCGGCAGCACTAAGCTTATGTCCCGCGGCAAGGTCTATTGCCTCATCAAAGCGGTATTCTGTTTTAGCCACATTAAGCAGCTTGAATATACGCACTGCCATGTATGGTAAAAACGGCTGCAACAGTGTGCCTAAATGTGCGGTAAGTTTAATGCAGTTGTATAAAACCTCTGCAGTACCTTCAGGATTGCTTTCCTGTGTTTTCCAAGGCTCTTTATCGGTAAGGTATTTATTACCTGCGCGGCAAAGGTCTATCACCTCGGCAAGGCCCTCCCTAAAGCGGAAGTTTGCCAAATATCGGTCTACCTCATCATATGCCTTATTGGTACGGTCGTATAAGGCTTGCTCTGTAAACTCAGCAGTAGAGCCAATGTTAGGAATAACCCCATCGTAGTATTTATTGGTAAGCACCATTACGCGATTAATAAAGTTGGCCAAAATAGCCACCAACTCATTGTTAACGCGTGCCTGATAATCTTTCCAGGTAAACTCGCTGTCGCTACTTTCAGGCATTATCGACGTAAGCACATAACGAAGCTCGTCTTGCCTGTCGGGCAGGTCTTCCATATACTCGTGCAGCCACACCGCCCAGTTGCGCGATGTTGACAGCTTGCCACCTTCTAAGTTTAAAAACTCATTAGCCGGAACGTTATCAGGTAAGATATATGAACCATCGGCCCATAGCATTGCAGGGAATATTAGCGTGTGGAACACAATGTTGTCCTTGCCTATAAAATGTAGCAGGCGGGTGTCTTTATCCTTCCACCATGTTTCCCAGTTTTGCCCCTCTTTAATGGCCCACTCTTTGGTTGCCGATATATAGCCAATAGGCGCATCAAACCAAACGTATAAAACCTTGCCTTCGGCACCTTCCAACGGAACAGGAACGCCCCAGTCAAGGTCGCGGGTAACGGCGCGGGGTTGTAAGCCTTCGCCCTGGTCTAACCAGCTTTTTACCTGGCCATATACATTGCTTTTCCAATCCTCTTTATGGCTGGTAACGTACTCATTCAAAAACTTATCCTGAATCTCGTCCAGCTTTAAATACCAATGGGTGGTTTTTTTGCGGATAGGTTTAGCGCCGCTCAACTTAGAGCGTGGGTTAATCAAATCATCAGGACTAAGCGATTTTCCGCAGCTTTCGCATTGGTCGCCATAGGCATTTTCGTTGCCGCAGTTGGGGCAGGTTCCAACAATATAACGGTCGGCCAAAAACTGCTTGGCTTCATCGTCGTAATACTGCTCGCTCTCCTTTTGGTCAAAGCTGCCCTTATCATTCAGTATGGTAAAAAACTCAGCCGCCGTTTGGTAATGCACCGGCGACGATGTTCTTGAGTAATGCGTAAAATCAATACCAAATTTTTCAAACGCTCCCTTCATCATATTGTGGTAATGGTCTACCACCTGCTGGGGTGTTTTGCCCTCGGCTTTTGCTTTAAGGGTAATAGGTACGCCATGCTCATCGCTACCGCAAATAAACAGCACCTCTTCGCCCTTAAGCTTAAGGTAACGTACGTATATATCGGCAGGCAGGTAACAACCCGCCAGGTGACCCAAATGCACAGGGCCGTTGGCATAAGGCAGCGCTGCCGTAACTAATGTTCTTTTAAAATTGCTCATTATGGCCGCAAAGATACGTTTCAATGGCCAATGGTCAATGGTCAAATTGACAGGATTACGTCTGCAACAAAAAAATCCCGCCTGATTGGGTCAGGCGGGATGTTTCCCTGGGTTAAGGGTGGTGTTGGGTTTATTTATTGCGGCGGTTAATCTTGCTCATTAGTTCCTGGCGGGCTATATGTATGCGGCTTTTAATGGTGCCTATAGGCAGGTTCATATATTCGCCAATCTCTTTGTATTTATAGCCTTCAATATACATTTCAAAAGGGGCGCTGTATTCACTAGGCAGTGCAGTAATAAGCTTTCTTATATCCTGCTCATACAGGCGGGTTTCGGTAGTGTTATTCGATGCTTTTTGGTGTAACCTGTCGCTGGCTGCAGTTACATTAGCATCAAACACCTGGCCTTTACGTATGTTTTTGCGGTACACATTAATGAAAGTGTTTTTCATAATGGTTAAAAGCCATGCTTTAAGGTTGGTAGAGTCGGTAAAGCTGTCTTGGTATTTGATGGCTTTTATGTATGTCTCCTGCATAAGGTCCTGCGCATCGTCATAGTTTGATGTCAGTTTGTAAGCAAATTTTCTCATTTGCTCAGAAAAGCTCATCATCTGGGTGGTAAATTCTATAGTAGACATATTGGTTGTTTTTGAAAGTTTCTGGACAAATATTCAGTTGTGCTTAGGGTATTTCCTTTGGTTTTCGACAGATGGTAAAAATGTGTCGATGGATTGTATGGATTTAGCATATCAACCAACCGTCGAAAACGGCTAAAATGGTTAATTGCAGGGTATTTTGGAATGAAAAAGGTTGCTTGTCGGCAACCATCTGCACAAAAGGCTTATTAATTACATAGGTAACAGATTATTAACAGGTATGTAATACCAAAACAATTGAATTACTTATCTTTACAATAATGCAGCCCATTGTACGCATATTGCTGTTTCCCATTGCCGCACTATATGGTGTGGGTATATGGCTGCGTAATAAGCTGTTTGCCTGGGGGGTGCTAAAACAAACATCGTTTGATAAGCCCGTAATTGTAGTAGGCAACATAAGTACCGGCGGTACAGGCAAAACCCCACACGTAGAGTACCTTATTAAACTGCTTAGTGCAACACGCGATATTGCAACCCTTAGCCGTGGCTATGGCCGCAAAAGCAAAGGCTTTTTATGGGTAAAAGGCGATGGCCTGCCAACAGAGTATGGCGATGAGCCATTGCAGCTAAAACAGAAATTTACCACGCTTGATGTAGCTGTTTGTGAGGATAGGGTAAAGGGCATAAACCAAATTTTAGAGGAACGTCCGTATATAAATACCTTATTGCTAGACGATGCCTTTCAGCACCGCTATGTAAAGCCCGGTTTAGCTGTTGTGTTGGCAGATTACCATAACCTGCCTAATAATGATTATCTATTACCATCGGGTAATTTGCGTGAGTCTATAACGGCCCTGCGCCGTGCACATGCCATTATAGTTACTAAAACATCTAAGTACTTCTCGCCATTAGAAAGAGAAGGAATCATCCAAAAACTAAAAGTGGGCACAGAAATGCCCGTGTTTTTCTCGTATTACAATTATGGCGCATTAGTGCCTTTTAATGAGAACGAGGCTACCCTTGCTGCCAATACAAACCTTAATAAAGACAGCAACCACAATGTGTTGTTGCTTACCGGTATAGCCAACGCCGAGTATATGAAAGATTACCTGGCAGAGACCTTATTGCGCGATGTGCACCACATGGAATTTAAAGACCATTACCAGTTTACCGAAGGGGATATAGATAAGCTTACCCAAAAATTTTCTACTATTGCGGGGAAAAACAAATTGATTGTTACTACTGAAAAAGACGCAGTAAGGCTAAGGGCGGCTAATTTGCAGCCCCTGCTGGCAGGTTTGCCCCTGTTTTACATGCCTGTAGAGGTGTCTTTTCATGGTAACGACAAAGAAGCATTTGATAAACTGGTAAACGATTATGTTAGAAACTATTAAGCAAACGGCCGAGTACTTAAAACAACGCACCGGCCTTTCTCCTAAATACGGTATTATATTGGGCAGCGGCCTTGGTGGGTTGGTTGATGAGATTGAAACCCTGCATAAAATACCTTATACCGAAATACCTAATTTTCCTGTATCTACCGTAGAAGGCCATAGCGGCAACCTGATATTTGGCAACCTTGGCGGCAAGCTGGTGGTAGCCATGCAGGGGCGTTTCCATTTTTACGAGGGCTATGCCATGGAGCAGGTGGTTTTTCCTGTTCGTGTACTTAAATATATTGGTGTTGAAACCCTTTTTGTTTCTAACGCCGCTGGAGGCATGAACCCTGCCTTTGAGATTGGAGACTTAATGCTGATTAACGACCATCTTAACTTACAACCAAACCCGTTAATTGGCCCTAATAATAAAGAACTAGGCCCTCGCTTTCCTGATATGAGCGAGCCATACAGCCATGCCCTTATTGAGAAGGCCGAGAAAGTAGCTGCCAATATTGGCATTAAAGTACAGAAAGGTGTTTATGCATCTGTTACCGGCCCAACGTTTGAAACCCCTGCAGAATACCGTTGGTTTTGGCGCATTGGTGCTGATGCTGTGGGTATGAGTACCGTGCCTGAGGTTATTGTTGCCCGCCACATGGGCGTAGAGTGCTTTGCGGTATCTGTAATTACCGACCTTGGTGTAGAAGGCCAGGTGCATAAGGTAAGCCACGAAGAGGTTCTGCAAGCCGCTAACACCGCAGCAGGTAAACTGACAAAGTTAATTACAGAGTTGGTGAGGACACTGTAATTAGTAATTATAAATTATTAATTAGTAGAAAGAGCTTAACAAAAACTCCAATAATTAATAATTACTAATTCATAATTAAGCAAGCGCCAACCCTTCTTTACCTTCAGCTTTTAGCTTAGCAATGCGTTTGTGCATTACATAAAACCAAAGGGGCGGAATAGTTGATAGTAACATCATACCCGGATAACCCGTAGGCATTTGCGGCGCTTCTTCGTAATGTTTTAATAACTGGTATTTACGGCTGGCTTTGTAGTGATGGTCGCTGTGGCGCGACAGTTCAAACAACATTAGCCTGCCCAGCACATGGCTGCTATTCCACGAGTGAATTGGCAAAGTACGCTCGTAGCTGTTTTCGCCTGTTTTTTTGCGGCGCAGGCCATAATGCTCAATGTAGTTTACAATCTCCAGTGATATAGCACCTATGGTAGCAGCTATCCAAAAATAAAGCATAGGCATCAGCCCGAATCCAAAGTAGATAGCTACCAATAAACCGGCTTGCAAAAGTTGATATTGTATCATCTCGTTGTGCAACGACCAAAAGCTGCGGCCTTCTTTTTTCAATTGTTTAGCTTCTATCTTCCATGCCGATAGGTAACCCATTATCATAGATCGGGGAATAAACTCGTATAGGCTTTCACCATAACGTGATGATGCAGGGTCTTCGTCGGTACTTACATTTTTGTGGTGCCCGCGGTTATGCTCTATAAAAAAGTGCATATATAAAGAGCTAAGTAACAGTAATTTTGATAGCAGCTGTTCTCCTTTGCTTACACGGTGCCCAAGCTCGTGGGCTACGTTAATACCAAATGCGCCGCAACCAACACCAAGAGATAATATGCGGCCCGCAATTTCGTAAATGCTAAGTGTAGGGTCTTGTATGGTAAACATAAACAGCACAACAAAGCCCCATTGTATGGGCACTATGGCGTATACCAGCCAATCGTACAGGCGGTCGTTTTTAACTATTTCTTCCTCTGCTTCTGTCAGGTTTTTTTCATCAACCGGTATAAGCAGCTCAAACAGCGGTATCAGAAAAAAGGAATACAATGGCGTTAAATAAGTTAGCCATCCGTGTTGTGTTAGCGATATAAGCCCTGTTACAACAGCAGAAAAAACAGTTAGGTATTTTAAAGCCCTGAATTTCATATTCCTCAAAGTTAATGAAACAAACATAAACCAAAGTAAACTAAAAAGCAAATAATAGTTTACTTTTTTCTTTCTTAACCAAAATTTTTCTTAGTTTTGGGCAAATTATATGGGAAGACGCTCCACGAATAAGACTCGTAATATAGATCCGCAACGCCAGGCAGAATGGGTGGAGTTATTATCACCACACTTTCGCGATAAGGGGATAAAATATTTTAGTATGGATGATATGGCTGATATTATTGGTATCAGCAAAGCCACACTATATAAGTATTTCAAGTCTCGCGATGAGATTGTAGCCCTGTTTATTACCGATAAAATTGCAAAGTCGGCAGGCTTTGTTACCCGCTTGCACGATGAAAGCCAGCCCTATACCGACCGTTATAAAAACGCGGTAGCTTACTTTTGCGAAACGGTGTCTGACACTTCTGTAGTATTGCTTGCCGACCTTAAAGAGCTATACCCTGACATTTGGTTGATGATAGACCAGTTTAGGGACTACAGCACCAAGATTCTTACTGAGTATTACGAACAGGGAATTAAGGAAGGTATTTTCAACCCTATACATACCGCCATACTTACCGCCGGCGACCAATATGCCCTTACCATTTTAACCGACCCTGAGTTTTTAAAGAAAACCGATATGACCCTTGGCGAGGCTATTGAAGAGTATTTTGAGCTGCGCGCTAACGGTATTATTAAGCGCCAGTAACCAGCAAACTCTTGGCTACCTCGTAGCTTATAAACTGCGCCTTATCGCCGCTAATGCTAATCATCATAGAGCGGTCAAATTCGTTTACTTCTTTTACTTTTAACTTGGTAGATAATGATATGTTTAGCTTGCTGAGGTGCTTTAAAAAGCCCGCGCTATGGTCAGCAACGCCGGTCATAATAACAGTTTCGCCACTGCCTGCTTCCGATAGTTTTTTCACCTTCATGGCATTTATTTTACCGGCTGCAGTAGGTATTGGGTCGCCATGCGGGTCGTACTCAGGGTTACCCAAAAAGTTATCTAATCGGTCTACAAGTTCGTCAGAGTTTATATGCTCCAGCTCTTCGGCAATAGGGTGAATTTCGTCCCAGCCAAAGCCCAGCTTCTCTACCAGGAACACCTCCCAAAGCCTGTGCTTGCGTATGGTTTTAAGGGCAATTTTTTCGCCTAGTTTGGTAAGCGATATGTGTTGATATTTCTCGTAGTTGATGTATTTTTTATCGGCCAGCTTTTTAAGCATGTCGCTAACTGACGATGGTTTGGTATTAACCCTGTCGGCAATGTCTTTGGTGGTAACAATCTCGTTACGCTCGGCCAGCTTATAAATGGCCTTTATGTAGTTCTCTTCGGCAACTGTTAGCATAGTACTATATGTACAGCAAATCTATAATAAAGTTACTATGTATAACACATCTCAATTATATCTACTTGGCAGGGAGTATTTAGACTTTAAGCCCGGTTTTAAAACCCATACCCAAGGTTATACCCCGGTAGTTTTGTTACGGCTGTAACGATGTTTACTATATATAGCATGGTTTTATATATAACTAACTGATTATTAACTCATCTTATAAATAGTTGTTGTTGAGCCCCAAAAACAGCTATCTGCTTGTTGGTTAAATATCAGGCAGATACAAAATCTGATTTATGTCGGCCGAAAAACTTAATGTTTAAACAACTATTTGAGTCGTTGCCATTGTCTTTAAACCAAAATCAAGCCACAATCTTACTTGTAAAAAGGGCATTTCATTTTAATAGTAATTTTTAAAAGCCTCTATAAACAGCGGTTTTCAATATTTTCTATGTTCAGTTTCAGCCTGTCTCTTACATATGTATTGAGGTGTTGCATTTGCATTGAGCACGTTAGGTTATAGCAATACGTTTAGCAGGAAGCAGTAATATTAAAAATCATTATGAATCAACATCTTATAAAAAGAACAGAAAGAGTCAAAAATCTAACTACTACAAAATCAACAAGTAACATATTATTAAAAAGCATATGGCTTATAGTGCTTTTTTTTAGTGTAACAAGTGTAAGGTCTGCAACCTTTTATACCCGCGGTGCGGGCGGTAATTGGGGTAC
>JBIPNX010000084.1:0-7568 GCA_044378145.1 Flavobacteriales bacterium
AACGTGGCCCGATGCTTTCCATACCGTAGGGTGCATAAAAATAGCGGAATCAATACCCACTATATTCTCATTCATTTGCACCATGGCTTTCCACCAGTACTCGCGTATGTTCTTTTTTAACTCTGCGCCGTACTGGCCATAGTCGTAAACGGCGGCAAGGCCGTCGTAAATTTCAGACGATTGAAAAATAAAGCCATACTCTTTGGCGTGTGATATAATTTTAGGAAAAAGCTCTGCGTTGTTACTCATAATGGCGGCAAAGATAGTAATTGTCGATTGACAATTGAAAATGGGCAATTCTTAATTAAATTTCCGACAAGTGGGTAAATATGTAATTGTTACAGGGGCTTATAGATAGTATATTTGTTAAAGTAAATTTTCAGCCATGAAAGTAAAACTACTCGCCATATTTATTTCAGTCGCAGGGTTTGCAAATGCCCAATACGATGCCAGTTTTAGCTGGAGTTTTAATTCTGCAACGGATACGTTATCATTAACAGCCAATGCAGATAATTTTGGATTTATCGATAAATGGTTTGTCAACGATACAATAACAAATGCAGGAGCAGAAAGCTATTACAACTTAAATACTTTTAAAGTTGCCATTCCATATGGTATATATAACTTTTATATTACCCATTTAATTGCAAATGGTACTGGCTATATATGTAGTGTAATTGATACAATTGATATTGATAATACCAATGGCAGTATTTGCGACCCTGGCTTTTTGGTTAAAGTAGATTATGTTGTGCCCTACACTATACTTTATGGGGTAAATCACCCCGATCTAAGTCACATTTGGATATTTGGAGACGATACAATTTCTACTACTTACTATTGTGGTATAGATCAGCAAGTAAATTTTAGCATTCAGCACATAGTTTATAACAATTCCGGCTGTTACCAAGAGCTTATTGATACTGTTGGAGAAGTAACCACTTTATCTGAAACAGTACCTGATGTTGAAATTGGCTCTCCCTTTCCTAACCCAACAAAGGATAATATTACTGTAAGTATTAATGCTAAAAAATTGCAAAGTCTTACATTTACCGCCTACAACCTATTAGGCCAGCCTGTTCTTAGCCAAAACATTTCGGTAAGCAGCGGCAACCAAACTATAAAGCTACCAACTGAAAACCTGGCACAAGGAATTTATATCTTGCACATAGCCGATAAGAGAACAGGCGCTGTAGTTACTAAAAAGATTGTAAAGGACTAGTTTCTTCCCCCGCCAAGGCCACCTAAGCCATTAAGCAGTTTTGGCATTTTAAAGTCTTTACTGGAGTCGAACTTGATTTTTTTACCGAAGATAAACCAGCGGGTTTTGATAGTGCCCACCAGGCGCAGGCTGGTTTGCTTATTACCGCCGCCGCCTAAAAAGCCACCTAGTAAATCGGGCAGTGCACCAATTACAGCTGCGTTGCTGGCTGACACAGTAACATTGTAAGGCCTTTCGCCTTGTGCTATCAGTTTAAAAGGCATTTTGCCTTTAACCACACCAACGGCCTTGTCGTTCAGCATTATATTCATATCAACCCGTTTAACCCTAAAGCCCCAGGTACCGGGGTTGTTTATCCGTAATGCAACATCCATGTGGACAGAGTCGGCTGCTATTTTGCTCACTTTAACATCATCAATACCCTTAACCATTGGTAAACGGCCCATAGAGCACGATGTTAATACGGTTGCAATAACCAGTGTAAGTATGAATAAATGGGCTTTGCGCATGGTAAAAGCTTATATGTACTCTTTTTGGACTAAATTTGTGCCAAATTTACCCTTTAGCATGAAAGGTAGGCACTTATTTATTTTTTTAATAGTAACATTATTATCAAACACGTTGTTTGCCAAAGGCGATGATGATACTACCCGTGCCATAAACCGTGCCATAGATAACCTTAAAAGCAAAGGCAACAATATTTTGCCTGCCATGGTACCCACGCTTGATTATATGATTGGGGCCTATAAGCTTGACCTTAACATAGAAGCACAGAAAAAAGGCATTATTAAAAGCGCTTTCGGCGATGAAAAGATATTTCTGCATGCCTTAGACACTTCCTTAAAAGTACCCCAAAGCCAGTTGGATAATTTACATGGCACCGATAAGGTTATTGCTACGGCTATCTACTGCGATTGCTACGGATTGCCAAAGGATTTCTTTACATCGGTTAACGATATGGCTTATGAGGGCGGCTATACTCTTACCCACGCCACTATGGCACTAATGATTTTGAAGCAACACAATTGTAAATATGATACCGTTGCTTTTAAACGCGAGCTTGGTGTGCAGGTACCTAAGCTGCAAAACCTGATAAACATAAAAGGCCCTGAGAGTAACGAGGGTATAGAAGGTATTGTAATGCTATACATTAGCGGTAACGGGCATTTGGTAAAGAAAGAGTGGCTTGCCAAGGTTATTGCTACCCAACTACCCAATGGCACATGGAATGCTAATGAGCGTACCACCATATTCGGCCTTTGGGCCTTATTGGAAGCTAAACGCTATAAAACTTTAAACCCTTAGGTTGGTTATATTGATTGTGATGAAAATTGAAGAGATAGAACAAGAAATTATTGAGGAGTTCCAGTCGTTTGACGATGAATTTAGTAAGTATGAATACTTGGTAGAGGTAGGCAAGGCATTGCCCTTAATAGACGATAAGTACAAGACTGAAGAATACGAAATTACCGGCTGCCAGAGTAAGGTTTGGCTTAATGCCGAACTAATTGACGGAAAGGTTGTTTATAGTGCCGACAGTACGGGAATTATACCAAAAGGCATTGTATCGTTATTGCTTAGGATGTTATCGGGCCAAACACCTGAAGACATTGTAAATGCAGACCCTATAAACCTTTTTAGTAAAATTGGAATAAGTGAACTGTCAATGACCCGCTCAAACGGGTTACGGTCAATGGTTAAACAAATGAAATTATACGCCCTGGCCTTTCAAGCTAAGGTAAATGGATAATTATATGGGAGCGATTATAATTGCTAAGGACACAGAATTTGCAAATAAGGTTATAGACGTGCTACGCACCGTTTACGACCCAGAAATACCTGTTGATATTTGGGAACTGGGCCTTATTTATGAGGTTGATGTGAATGATGATAAGGACGTAAACATAAAAATGACCTTAACATCGCCATCATGCCCTGCGGCAGAGAGTATGCCCAGCGAGGTAGAAACCAAGGTTCGTGAGTTAGAGGGTGCCAAATCATCTAAAGTAGAAGTGGTGTTTGACCCAACCTGGACACAGGATATGATGAGCGATGTAGCCCGTCTGGAGTTAGGTTTTATGTAATTGATAGAGCCATGGCAGATATACCGGAAGAATTTCAGATAAAGAATAAAGTAGCAGGCAGTGGTTTAGTAGAACTAAACCTGGAAGACTATTATACCAAAGGCGAGCGTGTTTTAATTGACATTAAAGAGCAGCTTTGGCAGGGCCTTATTTTGCGCGAAGATGAATTCAGGGCATACATAAAAGACACCGACTGGAGCCAATACACCGATAAGTATGTTGCCGTTACCTGCACTGCAGATGCTATTGTTCCGCTATGGGCATATATGCTGGTAACCTCGGCTGTAGAGCCATTTGCTAAAAAGGTAGTGTTTGGTAATATGGAAGCCCTTGAAACAGCTTTGTTTTTTGAATCGCTGGCAAAACTGGATTACGATGAGTTTAAAGACAAACGCATAATTGTAAAGGGTTGCAGCAAGTACGATGTTCCTGCATCGGCCTACGTTGAAATTACCAACCGCCTGCGCCCTATTGCCAAAAGTATTATGTACGGCGAGGCTTGCTCTACTGTGCCTGTGTACAAGGCAAAAGGCGCTAAAGAATAACTGATATTATTTCTCCAATATTATTAAGGCTATTTTGTAAAAGTGATGTGTAAATATTTACATTTGTGTAAAGACATTGCTTATGAAAAAACCTCTACTACTATTTCTGTGTTTGTTATCCCTCCAATTTGTTAAGGCCCAAACTGATAATGAGTTTTGGTTTGTTGCTCCGGAAGCTACATCAAGCCATGGCGATGCTCCTATAGTAATACGCATGGCAGCCCTTAACCAGGCAGCAACCGTAACTATAGACCAGCCCGCCAACCTTGGCTTTACTCCAATTGTAGTTAATATACCGGCTAACAGCACCAGCACTGTTGATTTAACACCATGGATTACCGTGATTGAAAATCAGCCTGCAAACCAGGTACTCAATTTTGGGATACACATTGTTTCAACAGTAAACATTACGGCTTACTACGAGATTAACACATCGTGTAACTGTAACCCCGAAATATTTGCTCTTAAAGGACGCAATGCCTTGGGAACAGAGTTTTACACCCCTTTCCAAAATTTTTGGAGCAATGGTAATTATTCGCCCGCAGCATATTCATCTTTTGAGATTGTGGCTACGGAGGATAATACAACCGTTACTATAACACCTACCCAAAATATCACAGGGCATACAGCCGGGGTACCTTTTCAGATAGTATTGAATAAAGGACAAACCTATTCGGCAGCAGCAGCCGGTTTATCACCTGCAGAGCATTTAGGTGGTTCATTGGTTACTTCTAACAAACCTATTGCTATTACTATTAAAGATGACTCTGTTGCCGATCAGGGTTGCCGTGATATGATGGGCGATCAGATTGTACCTACCAATATCATTGGTAATGAATATATAGTAATGAAGGGCTTTTTAGATGCCAATGCCAACGAGCAGGTGTTTATTCTAGCTACTGTAGACAATACTGACATTTTTATTGATGGAAGCGGTACACCCGCAGCTACAATAAATACAGGACAAACATTTGCTTATCCAATCACCAATCCATCAACCTATATAAATGCAAGCCAAAATGTATATGTGCTGCATGCCAGCGGTTTTGGTTGCGAATTAGCATCCGCTTTACTACCTCCAATTAATTGTACCGGTTCTTCAGCAGTATACTTTATACGTTCTACTGCCGAGTTGTTTGGCTTAAACATTATGATACGCGCCGGCGACGAAGGTAATTTTACCCTTAATGGTAATAACACCTTAGTACCTGCAGGTTCTTTTGCACCGGTACCGGGCACAGGCGGCAACTGGGTTGCCGCACAAATTCAGTATAACACAACCGATGTGCCTGTAAATACTACCAACCTGCTTACAAACTCTACAGGCATATTCCATATGGGCTTAATCAATGGTGATATATCATCGGGCTGCCGCTATGGTTATTTCTCTAACTACAGCCAGATAAATATAGGGCCGGATGTAGCTGTTTGCCCTGATACTGCTGCCATTTTAGATGCAGGCGCTAACTACGACAGCTACCAGTGGAGTACAGGCGATACTACCCAAACTATTGTTATGCCAACGCCCGGTACCTACTGGGTAACAGTTACCCGTTTTGGCTGTACTGCAACAGACACTGTGCAGGTTACTCTTAACCCTGCACCCAACATATCATTAAACCAGGACACTGTAATCTGCTCGCAAAGCGCGCAGGTGGTATTAGATGCCGGTAGTGGCTTTGGCTCTTATTTATGGAATAACGGTGATACAACGCAGACAACTACTGTAGGGCCGGGTACCTATATTGTTATTGTTACCAATAGCTTTGGTTGCTCATCTCCATCATCAGACACGGCCAATATTGTTTTAAACATACCACAGCCTACCCTGGGGCAAGACACTGTTATTTGCGACCCTAACGGCACCATTACCATTAATGCCGGAAGTGGCTTTAGTAGTTATTTATGGAGCAATGGCGACCAAACACAAACAACCGTTGTGCCACCGGGCAGTTATTTTGTAACTGTTACCAATTCTGACGGTTGTTCCGGCATATCAAGCGATTCTATAACCATTAACGTATTGCCAACCATTGCGTTGTTTGATAATAGTGTTGATACTACATTAATAGGTTTACCTGTACAGTTTGTTGATAGCTCTGAAGCAGGTACAGGAACATTAGCTACCTGGCTATGGGATTTTGGTGATGGAAGCACATCTACCGATCAAAACCCGCAGCACCAATACAGCGATACCGGCAGCTATAATGTAACGCTTATAGTTACCAATTCTGAAGGCTGTACCGACACGTTTACTGTTGTGGTTACCGTTATAGAACTACCTGTATTTGTACCTAACGTATTTACCCCAAATGCCGATGGCTTTAACGATTTTCTGGTGTTTGCAGCTTTAGAGCAATTCCCCGAGAGTAAACTTTGGGTATATAACCGTTGGGGAAATTTACTGTATAACAGCAACGATTATAAAAACGATTGGGATGGCGATAATGCTACTGATGGCGTGTACTATTTTATACTCGAAGTAAACCATCCATCGGGTGTTAAAAAGCACCACGGTACTGTAACGTTGCTTAAATAATATCTGGAGGGAGAAGTAATTCTCCCTCCATCAATTTTGTCTGATTATTAAAAATGAAAACGGAGCACCTGTTTATTAAAAATATGGTTTGCCCACGCTGCATATTCACTGTTGAAGGGATATTAAACAAGCTGAATGTTACCTGTAACGCTGTTGTTTTAGGAGAGGTTGAGCTAAATGAGCCTGTAACAAATGATATGTTAAAGGCCTTTGATAAAGAACTAAAACATGTAGGTTTTGAGCTGATTGACAACCGAATGTCTGTTCTTATTGAAAATATTAAGAAGGCGGTTATCCATTACATTACAGAGCAGAACGATGCTAAAAAAGTAAACCTGTCAACATATCTTTCAACCCGGCTAAATTATGAATACACCTATTTAAGCCACTTGTTTTCTGCTATTGAAGGTGTTACTATTGAACAGTATTATATTTTGCAACGAATTGAAAAGGCGAAGGAATTGCTGGTTTACGACCAATTAACCATGAGCGAAATTGCTTATCAAATTGGCTTTAGCAGTGTACATCATCTATCTGCCCAGTTTAAAAAAGTTACCGGCCTAACGCCGTCGCACTTTAAAAAAATAGGTTTGTCTAAACGAAAATCAATAGACAGCCTGTAACACAAAATTATGTAAATCGTTCCCAAAATGCTGTAAGGCCCACCTTACGAGGCTGTCCTACTTTTGTGTTATTAAATCAGAACAAATAACAAACAAAAAAAGTATGGAAACTTTAGTAGAAAAAAGCAACTGTGGAAACACCAAATGTAACTGTTCAACTTGTGCCTGTGGCGATAGCTGTGTAGGCAAAAATTTTACTTGCGGTTGCAAATGCTGCAACTAGTTAATAAAAAAGGCGGGGAAACCCGCCTTTTTTATTCTTATAAGTATACCGTGCTAAGCTTTGCTTTCTACAAAATACATTTCAATTTCTCCTTTATTTTTTGCTTGTATTTTACCCCTGTATACACAGGCAAATTTATCCTTTACCAACTCGTATGTGCTACCCGAGATATTAATTTTTCCTTCCTCGCCACTGCTTTCCATCCGCGATGCGATATTTACCGTATCGCCCCAAATATCATAGGCAAACTTGCGTATGCCCACAATCCCTGCAATAATAGGCCCCGTATTAATACCTATACGTATTTCCCAGTACTCCTCTTTAATCTTTTT
>JBIPNX010000085.1:0-7560 GCA_044378145.1 Flavobacteriales bacterium
GGTTTGGAATGCGCACCAGCAACAACTTTAGCAAGCGTATAGAGTTTAGTGGCTATGGTGCTTATGGTATGCGCGATAAAGAATGGAAATATTTTGGTGGCTTCCGTTATATGATTGCCAAAGCCCCACGGCAGGTTGTGGGTGGCAGCTACCGCCACGATATTGAACTGTTGGGCCTTAACAATACTTCTACCATTCAGCTAAACGTATTGGCCTCAATTGGCCGCCGCAGGCCGTTAGACCAGCTATTGCTTACCACCAATGCCACGGTGTATTATGAGCGCGAATGGTTCTCCGGTTTCTTAAATAAAATCACGCTGTCGCGCAAGGAATGGATGCCGGGCTTGTTCCAGTTTAACAGAATAAACCCCGATAACAGCACAACCTCCGTTAGCCATTTTACTACTACCGAGGCTACGCTTATGACCTATTTTGCCTACGACGAAAAGTATGTAAACGGCGAGTTTGACCGTACCAGCTTAGGCACACGCTACCCGCGCATTACATTATACGCAACATTTGGGTTTAAAAATGTATTGGGTGGATCATTCAACTACCAGCAGCTTAAATTGCAGATAGATGATAGGTTCCGTTACAACCCCTTTGGCTATACCGATTTTAGCCTTGAGGCAGGCAAAACATTTGGCAGCGTTCCATACCCATTGCTAAACATACAAACGGGTAACGAAACCTACGGCTACAGCTCGTACTATTTTAACATGACAAACTTTAACGAGTTTGCTTGCGACCAATACGTGCGCCTGTTTGCTACCCACCATTTCGACGGATTATTCCTGAATAAAATACCATTGTTGCGCAAGCTTAAATGGCGAGAGGTTGCTACTTTTAAAGGGGTGATAGGCTCACTAAGTGCAAAGAACCGCAACGGTGTATACCAACTGCCTGCAGGTATGTACGACCTTGCCGGACGTCCGTATATGGAAGTAGGCGTAGGCATTGAAAATATTTTTAAGATTCTACGTATAGATGCGTTGTGGAGGTTAACGCAGTTAAACCATCCTGATGTTCCTAAATTTGGAATACGGGCAGCGATACAAATAGGGCTGTAGTATGAAGCTACTTATCACACTCTTAGTCTTGTTTGCTTTTGTTGCAAAGGCGCAGAATCCTTATTTAACAATGGATTATGATAGCTTGGTGATATATGATTATGGCTTTGAAGGGCAGGGTGAAAGCAACATCAAACAGACTGGCAAATATTATTCTTTCATCACAAAGCCTGTAAAAAGCGTTAGACTTACTAAAACAGAGGCAAACAATTTTACAACTAAAATAGGCGAGGACTCTACCTACACACAAAATTCAGCAGATTGCTTTGACCCGCACTTTGCAGCATTTTATTATAAAAAAGGGAAGGCAATTGCTAATGTTGAAGTATGTGTTGGATGTAACAGGTTATACTCTTCAATAGAAATTCCGGCAAAGATTGCACGGCCCGAAGAATTAGCAGGATATACTATTTATCCTTATTCGGGCTTAAGTAAAGCTTTCAGGATATACTTAAAAGATTTGCTTAATGCGCATGGCTTTTCTCATGCTCCTAAAGGCACATCTATATACGATTAATACCCTACAGGGTGCCAGGTAGTTTTAGTTTCCAGCGTATCGTTTATTAGCTCAGGGCCGGGAGCGCCAATGCCGCTGCGGATTATAGCGCGTTTAACATTCAGTGTTGTGTTTTCCTGAACTGCTTTTATCTCGGCTTTATCAGCACCGTAATAGATAATCGCATTCACATCCATGTGCGATGCAAACTGGGCAAGCAGCTCTTTACGAGTACCGGTGATAATATTGATAACACCGCCCGGAAGATCAGACGTAGCAAGTACTTCAGCAAAAGTAACTGCGCCTAACGGTTGTGTTTCTGATGCTAAAACAATGCACGAATTACCGCCTGTAATACACGGAATAACCGCATCAACCAAGCCTAACAGCGACGGTGCTTCCGGTCCTATAATGCTTACAACGCCTGTAGGTTCAGGGAAAGAGAAGTTGAAGTGTTTTGATGCAACTGGGTTTACACTGCTGTAAATCTGCTGGTATTTATCGGCCCAACCGGCGTAGTAGACAATAAGGTCGATAGCTTGAGATACCTCCGTAGTGGCCTTAGCAGTGGTTAAACCTTGCAATACTAATTCATCTACAAACTGCGATTTGCGGCCTTCCATCATCTCTGCAATGCGGTAAATAACCTGGCTGCGGTTGTAAGCAGTTTTACCACTCCACTCGCCAAATGCTTTGCGGGCGGCCTCTACAGCGTTCCTGAAATCTTTGCGAGAGCCTAAGCAGATGTTGGCAATAACATTGCCTTTTTTATCGGCCAGTGCATAATAGCGGGCGCTTTCCGTACGCGGAAACTGTCCACCGATATACATTTTATATGTTTTTAAAACTTCCAAGCGGGGCATATTTATTCAAATTTTAAGTATGGAAGCAGCCCGTGCAGGCCACCTTCGCGGCCAAAGCCGCTTTCTTTATATCCGCCAAATGGCGATGTAGGGTCAAACTTGTTGTAGGTATTAGCCCATACAACACCGGCCCTTAATTTTTGTGTTACCTTAAATATCTTAGAGCCTTTGTCGGTCCACACTCCGGCTGATAAACCGTAAGGCGTGTTGTTGGCTTTCTCAATTACCTCATCAATAGTGCGGAACGTTTGCACGGCTAACACAGGGCCGAATATCTCTTCCTGCACTATCCTGTGGCTTTGCGATGCTCCTAAGAAAAGCGTAGGTTTGCACCAATATCCTTTAGATGGAATAGAACATTTAGGTTGGTAAATTTCGGCACCTTCGTTCACCCCAATTTTAAGGTATTTGTTGATGGTAGCTAACTGCTCTTTCGAGTTGATAGCGCCTATGTCGGTGTTCTTATCTAACGGGTCGCCAACAACAAGGGTTTGCATGCGGTCTTTCAGCTTGCGGATAACCTCATCGGCTACACCTTCCTGGACAAACAAGCGAGATCCTGCACAGCAAACATGGCCCTGGTTAAAGAATATACCGTTGATGATACCTTCTACAGCCTGGTCTAACGATGCATCTTCAAATATGATATTAGCAGCTTTTCCGCCCAGCTCCAGCGTTAGTTTTTTGTTGGTGCCTGCAATGGCTTTTTGTATGATTTTGCCTACATCGGTAGAGCCGGTAAAAGCTACCTTATCTACACCGGGGTGATTAACAATGGCGGCACCTGTAGCGCCTGCGCCTGTTACAATATTTACCACGCCTGCAGGTAAGCCTGCATCGCGGATTATCTCGGCTAATTTAATTGCGGTAAGTGGAGTTGTTTCCGCAGGTTTTAACACCACGGTATTGCCTGCGGCAAGGGCAGGGGCAATCTTCCACGCAGCCATAAGCAACGGGAAATTCCACGGAATAATTTGCCCTGCAACACCTAAGCTTTTTGGCTTGCGGCCGGGACTTACATAATCCAGTTTATCGGCCCAACCTGCATAGTAAAAGAAATGCGCAGCAGCCAACGGAACGTCTACATCACGACTTTCGCGGATGGGTTTGCCACCGTCCATGCTTTCTATAACAGCCAGTTCGCGGCTGCGTTCCTGCATAATGCGGGCAATGCGGTAAATGTATTTAGCACGTTCCGATGCAGGCATTTTGCCCCATTCGCCATTGTAGGCTTTGCGTGCGGCTTTAACGGCAGCATCCACATCGGCGGCATTGCCATCGGCTACATCGGCTAATTTTTCTTCGGTAGAAGGGCTATAGGTAGCAAAGTATTTTTTTGATGATGGCTCAACAAATTTACCATCGATAAAATGGCCGTAACGCTTTTCCAGCTTAATGTGGCCGGTACTTTCAGGGGCAGGGTCGTAATCCCAGGCACCCAAAAATTTTAAAGGTTCTATTATTCCCGTATCGTTTTTCTTCTTCGCCATTTCTTAGTCTTTTGAAAAATAATCAAGGCTCTGGTACACCCCTGTTTGTTCTTTTACCAGTTGCATAAGCACATCGTTTGCCAGGCTGCTGGCCCCAAAGCGGAACAACTCGTTATTCAGCCAATCAATACCCAGTGTTTCTTTTACCATAACTAAGTATTGTAATGCAAGCTTCGATTTGGCAATGCCACCCGCAGGTTTCATCCCAATTTTAACACCTGTTTTATAGTAGTGGTCGCGTATGGCTTCCAGCATAACAAGGGTAACGGGCAGGGTAGCGGCAGGCTGTACTTTTCCGGTAGATGTTTTTATAAAATCGCTACCGGCAGCAATAGCAATGTCACTGGCTAAACGCACATTATCGAGTGTCTCCAGTTCACCCGTTTCAAGGATAACTTTTAAGTGGGCTTTGCCACAGGCTTCTTTAATGGCAGCTATTTCATCAAAAACAAAGTTGTATTCACCTGCTAAAAATTTGCCGCGCGATATAACCATGTCAATCTCATCGGCACCATTCTCAACAGCAAACTTTGTATCGTCAATTTTAACACTCATTGGCCCCTGGCCCGAAGGGAAAGCCGTAGACACAGCCGCAACGTTAATCTTTGTGCCACGCAATGCCTTTTTAGCGGTAGCCACCATGGTTGGGTACACACATATAGCGGCAACGGTTGGCAGGCCCGGAAAAACATCGTGCAAGTGGGCGGCTTTATAACAAAGCTGCTTTACTTTGCCTTCGCTGTCTTTTCCCTCTAAGGTGGTAAGGTCCATCATGGTAAGGGCCATTTTCAGCGCCTCAACCTTGCTTTCCTTTTTTATGCTGCGGGTATTAAGACGGGCCACACGTTCTTCAACGCCAATGGTGTCTATCTCCACACGCTCCACCGGAATGTATTTAGGTAATTTGTTACTCATTAAGACAAATGTAGAAAATAGGGGCTAGGTTCTAGGTGTTAGGTGCTAGAAATTTTACACAGACTTAAATCCTAATTCTCAAAATCAAACCGTACGGGGAAGGTAACATAGAAATCGACCGGTTTGCCGTTGCGTTCGCCGGGTATCCAGGCGGGCATGGCTTTAAACACACGTACCACCTCTGCATCAAGGCCGCTATTGCGAACTCCTTTCAGTACTGCCAAATCTCGCAGGGAGCCTGTAGGGCTTACATAAAAGCCTAAGTACACAGGGCCTGAGTAGCCATTTTTACGGGAGAAATCGGGGTATTTGAGGTTAGCACGGAGGAAGTCGTACATGGCAGCCTCCCCACCGGGGAATTGCGGTTTTTTATCTACCCTAATCATGTTGGCAGGCAGTGGTTCGCTGCTGTTTTTCATGGCAGCGGTATCGGGCTTGGTGGGATTATCAGTAGGAGAAATCTCTACCGGTTTTACGGGGGTTACAATAGGCGTAACCTTAACCTTTGTTGTTTTTACCGTAGTGATATTATCAACGGTTTTAAGCGGCTTTACCGTTTGTTTTTTAGTTTGAGGTTTGGCATTATCGGCCACGGGCTTAAACACATACACCTCTTTGGCTATGTACATGTTAGAAGTATCCTGTGGGGAGAAGTAAAAATCGTCAGCCTCGGCCGATGTCCAGTTAAAAGCAAGGAAAACAACGCCCAATACCAATAGCAGGGCAATTTCAAAGTACATGAAACGCTTCCGCTCCAAGTCGGCCTTGGGGGTTTTCTTCGGTTTTAAAACAGATTCCATATAGATACCCCAAAAGGGCTGCAAAAACCAAGCCTAAGCTTAGTGGCCTATAAGTGCGCGGTATTGCTCAACCGATAAAAGGCCGGCAACATCTGCAACATTGGCTACTTTGGCTTTAATCATCCAGCCTTCGCCGTATGGATCGGTATTAACCAACTCCGGGTTTCCGTCAAGTGCAGGGTTAACCTCTAACACCTCGCCGGTAACAGGCATAAACAGGTCCGATACGGTTTTAACAGCCTCTACGGTGCCAAACACGCTCTCTGCGTCTACGCTATCGCCAACGGTGGTAATGTCAACAAACACAATATCGCCAAGTTCGCTTTGTGCAAATTCGGTAATACCAATGGTTGCTGTATCGCCATCTAAACGTACCCACTCGTGGTCTTTAGTATACTTAAGTTCTTCAGGAAAGTTCATAGTGAAATATTGTTGGCTCAAAAATAGGATTTTCTAATTAAGTAACAACTAACATTGGTCATATTCTACAACTCGTAGCCGTGCTGTTTTAAAAAGCGTTCGTCGTTGCGCCAGTCGGGCTTAACCTTAACATACAGCTCCAGAAAAACCTTTTGTGCCAGGAACTTCTCAATATCTATACGTGCTTGTGTGCCTACCTTTTTAAGCATAGAGCCTTTGTGGCCTATCAATATGCCTTTTTGGGTTTCTCGGGCGGCAACAATCACCGCACGGATGCGGGTAATGGTTTCTTCTTCTTTGTATTCTTCAATCTCTACCTCGCAGCTGTAAGGTATCTCCTGTTGGTAGTTCATGAATATCTTTTCACGGATAATCTCCGACACAAAAAAGCGTTCGGGCTTATCGGTAAGGGCTTCTTTATCGTAAAACGGTTCGCCTTCTGGAAGCAGGCTTACTAAGGTCTCCAGCAACGAATCGGTTCCTAAGGTCTCCAAAGCAGATAAAAGAATAACCTGCGCCTTTGGCAATAATGCCTGCCATTGGCCCATGCGTTCTTTTACCGTAGCCTGGTCTACCGTGTCAATTTTATTAAGGGCAAGGATAACAGGCACGGTAGCATGCACCACTTTTTCCATTATCTCATTGGCTTCTATAGGCTCTTTAATATCGGCAACGTATAGGATGATGTCGGCATCGGTCAGCGCGCTGCGCACAAACTTCATCATGCTGTCGTGCAGCTTGTATCCGGCTTTAACAATACCAGGGGTGTCAGAAAATACCAGCTGAAACTCAGGCCCGTTTACAATACCCAAAATACGGTGGCGGGTAGTTTGTGCCTTAGGGGTGATGATAGATAAACGTTCGCCGGTAAGTACGTTCATCAGGGTTGACTTGCCCGCATTGGGTTTGCCTATAATATTTACGAATCCTGCTTTGTGCATAGGGCAAAGGTAACGATTATGGATGACTTGATTTTTCTACGCTTTAGCGGTAAATAAAAAACCCCGACATTACTGTCAGGGTTTCTTTCGGTAGCGCGGGGAGGACTCGAACCTCCGACCTTTGGGTTATGAGCCCAACGAGCTACCACTGCTCTACCGCGCACTATTGAGGGTGCAAAAGTACACTTTATTTTGACATACCAAACAGGAACGACAAATTAATGTTTGAAAAAGCCTGATAGCAAGCCTTTCGCCAAGTATTTGTTTTGCTAAAAGTTTATACATTTGCGCCATTGCCCTGGTGGCGAAATTGGTAGACGCACCATCTTGAGGGGGTGGCGGGCAACCAGTGGCGGTTCGAATCCGCTCCAGGGCACAAAGAAAAGTAAACAGGCTTCGGCCTGTTTTTCTATTTTTACCCCATGCTAACCCCGCTCGATAACTTCTTTGCCCAACAGCAAGAACCCATTAAAAGCTGCCTGGAATACCTGCGTGCCTATATACTAAAGCAAAGCCCCAATATTACTGAGGAATGGAAATACGGCCTGCCCTTTTATTATTACAA
>JBIPNX010000086.1:0-7529 GCA_044378145.1 Flavobacteriales bacterium
CCATAACCACCTGCCAGAATTAATACTTTCATTTCGCTTTTTTAATTAAGCGCAAAGATAACATTTTAGAGGAGAGGGAAGCGAAGAGAGGGGAGAGATTTTTTGAGGATCTATATTAGTCCTTTAAGCCTAAACTTTAGACGGCTCTTTAGTGGTAGTAATGCGCTTACACTACTGTTGTTGAATATAGTTTGCACTTGTTTATTTTTGATATTGTTGTAACATATGTCAAACCATTTAATAACTAAAAATTGCTCCAAAGCCTTGTTTGAAACATATTTTGATGCTTTATTGGCATTAATTAAAGCCACTATAAGTTTCTCTATTTGTTTAAGTTCATTTATTGATAAATTAAACTCAACGTAGCAGAATTTAATCCATAATGGAATAATCTCAGCTGAAATGTCGACTCCTATTTTACCAAAAAGGTATTGAATTACTTTATCAGAGTTTGAACGCTGTATTTCTGCATATTTAAAGGTTACGCTATTAGCATGTACACGGTACTTTAAAAGCACTTTTTGAATATTTGCAAATTGGGTTTTAAAACCTATCCGCGCCCATAGTTCATAATCTTCTGCATGATGGTATTCTGTTGAGAACTGGAAATTATTGTCTGTTAACACCTGTTTTCTTATTATTACAGAAGGGTGACAAAAGCGGCAATGAAAAAGCATTTGAAGTTTTATTGCATCATCATTTTCTTCATATCGGCTTATACTGTTTATTGCACCAAATGATTGAAACCATGTACCCGATACCCCAATTTCAGAATGGTTTTCCATGAATTCTACCTGGGTTGCAATGCGGTCTGGCAAGCTAATGTCATCAGCATCCATTCTTACAAGGTATTTGCCTTTGCTTAGTTCAATACCTTTATTAAGGTTGAATATAAGACCTCTGTTTTCCTCGTTTTTGGTGTATACAATCCGTTTGTCAGTAAAAGATAGTATTTGTTCTTCTGTATTATCTATAGAGCAATCATTAATAATGATCAACTCAAAGTTAGTATAGGTTTGGGATAATATGCTTGCAATAGCCTCGGCAATGTATGGGCCTGCATTATAAGCGGGTAATATTACAGATACAGGAATTGACAAAGCCTATTTGTTTTTGTTTCTTAAAAAGTAAATTAGGTCTTTATAATACTGGCTTTGTAAAGGGTTAGCCAATATAGCTTTAAATAGTAATTTTATACCTCTGGGTTTATTATTGTTGTAGTAATAACGTTTGGCCAGTGTGTATAAAAATTGTGATTTTGTTTGCGCTAAACCAGCTAACTCATTTGTTACATAGGTGTTTAAAGCGTCAATATTACCACTTTGCAAATCATCAGTTTTATTTGCCAGCCTTTGTTTTAACAAGTGACTAACCAATTTACCACTAATAAGCTTTTTAGGGTTATCGGTTAAATTTCCGGTAATAGAATCAGGATTTAAACGGTAATAATACATTGCGGCTGGTATATTTACCAGTTTGTATTTTTCCATTATAAGTACAGTCCAATAATAATCTTCTGCACCTATACGGTTAAAATATTCGTTATAGCCACCAACGGTTTCAAGAATTTCTTTTCTAAACAAAAAGGTATTGGGCGAAAACTCAAAAACTACATTCTGCATAGCATTGGTAATTTCTGTTGCATTTGCAAAATAACGCGAGCAATATTGCTCTTTACCATTAATGTCTACAAATAGTAAGTTACATCCACAAACTCCAATTGAATTATCATTTGCTAATAATGTAAATTGTGTTTCTAGCCTGTCTAATGTTGTTAAATCGTCTGCGTCTTGAAAAGCAATGTACTCTCCGGTGCATAACCCAAATAATAGATTGCTGGTTTTTAGGTAGCCTAAGTTAACTTCGTTATGGTATGTTTTTATCCGTGGGTCAGCATAGCTATCTATGATTTTTTTTGTATTGTCGGTAGAGCAATCGTCAGCTATTAGTAATTCAATATTAGAATATGTCTGGTTTAAGACACTATCAATAGACTGCCTTATATAATCAGAACAATTATAAGCAGGCATTATTACAGATATTAGAGGACTGCTCATACTGTCTTTACTATAAGTTGGTACTTAGGTTTTATTTTTAATATATATTTTAATGTCAATTTTAATGGTATTCTATTGTTTAACAATGCGGTTTTTTTATACTTGTTAAGTACTTTATAGCCCATGCTAGATGAGTTATAGACCATGCTATACGCCAATTTGGAAAAGTAAGCATCTAATATTGTTGGGTTATAAATTCTTAGCCTACGGTTGTTTTTTATTATCTTATCAAGCAGGTCTATAAGCTTAACAACATCATTGGTATTGGCAGGGTACTCTGCTTTTAAAAGCTGGGAATATAAGCGGTAAGTATCATCATCAATAGTCCCGGTAATTTTTTCTGTAAGTTCCTTTCTAAAGCTACCCATAATTTGCTGCTGGGTTTGCAGGTGTACAACAGAGATTTGATTTTCATGTTCCCGTTTTATAACCAAAACTTCGGGTATTATTGCAAGCTCTGTATGTTCTGCCATACGGTTCCACAATACATAATCTTCGACATGAATATATTCTGCTTCATATTCCAGCTTAAATTCATCTAAAACCGATTTGCGCAAAACTGCTGCAGGATGAGGGAAATGGGTGTCAAATAGCAATCTGAATTTTATATTATCACTATTTACCTGATAACCTATTGTGTAATCTTTTGTGTTTCCCAAGGTTTTCATGAAAGTGCCACAAAGTCCTACCTGTGGATTTTTTTCAAGAAAATTAATTTGTTCGGCTAGCCTGTTTGGCAATGAAATATCATCAGCATCCATCCTGGCAATGTATTTGCCTTTAGCTAATAAAATGCCTTTATTAAGTGTGGCAATAAGCTTAATATTATGCTCGTTTTTTATGTACCTAATACGTGGGTCGGTATAACTTAAAACAATACTCTCAGTATCGTCTGTTGACCCATCATTAATTATGAGAAATTCAAAATTGGTAAAGGTTTGGTTTAAGATACTGTCAATAGCAACATTTAAGTATTCTGCACCATTGTAAACGGGCATTAAAACCGAAACCAAAGGAGCCTGTTCCATTCTAACCTTTTATGCTTTACTTTCAGATACTTCAACTACATTATCAATATATCCACTAATTTCAGGCCCTTGGGTAAAACCAAAATGTGTACCATGCTCATCTGTTTCCAATATATTAAAAAGGAAACAATTGTCTAACGCATCTAAAGTGTCCAGGTTTGATCGTAAGCCAATAGATACATAATATGTTGAGGGAACTAATACCGGCTCATTCAGTTTAAAAGTGTAAGTTATAATATCGCCCGCTTTACAAGTAAACATACTGCCTGCACTGTCTGAATTGTAGGTAAACAAACGGGTTCCGTTAGCGGCATTTATTGCAAACCCAACAGCATAGTGGCTTAGGTTTTTATCTTTTATATTAACAGTAAAGCTAAACTCAGGCGATTCTTTCCAGTAAAAATTTTCTTTCTTAAGGCCTACGGCTGTAATAATTGCACGTTTACCATATTTGTCAAAATCTCTTTTTACGTTGGCAATTTCATTAAAAGACTCTATGCTGAATGAATTCTCCTGAAGATATTTTCCAATTACATTCCGTGTTTTATCGTACATTAATACCTCGCCTTGTTTCATATACACACATTGGGTGCACAAGTCGGCAATAGAGGTCATGTTGTGGCTTACAAACAATACGGTGCGCCCCTCATTGCGCGATACATTTTGTATTTTACCAATACATTTTTTCTGAAACTCGGCATCGCCTACGGCCAGTACCTCGTCAACAATTAAAATATCGGGTTCTAAGTGGGCAGCTACTGCAAAAGCAAGGCGCACGTACATACCCGATGAGTAGCGTTTTACCGGAGTGTCTATATAACGTTCAACACCCGAAAAGTCTACTATCTCGTCAAACTTGGCTTTAATCTCAGCCTTGCGCATGCCCAAAACGGCACCGTTAAGAAAAATGTTCTCGCGGCCGGTAAGCTCCGGGTGAAAACCCGTGCCCACCTCTAAAAGGCTGGCTATGCGTCCGTTTATTTTTATAGCACCGGTTGTGGGGCCGGTTACTTTAGCTAATATTTTTAATAAGGTAGATTTACCGGCTCCGTTTTTACCAATAATGCCTAAAACTTCGCCTTTTTGTACATCAAAATTTACGTCGCGCAGCGCCCATACGTAATCAGAGCCTTTTGTATCGCGGGCATTTGCTTGCGCCAGTTTAAGAAATGGGTCGGGCTTACCTAATATATTTACTTGCCAAAAGCGCTGTAAATCATCATTAATAGATGATGCACCTACATAACCTAAACGATAAAATTTAGAAAGATTTTCTACCCTTATTGCAACATCGTTCATCTTTTATTCCTTCTTAAATTAGGTTAAACAGTGTCCATGAAATTTTTCTCAACCTTGTTGAAAATAACTATTGATACCAATAGAAATACTAACATAAAAACAAAGCTGTAAGCTAATTGCCCCGGGTTGTAAGAGCCATTGCCCAACAAACCGTACCTAAATGTTTCTATTACAGGCGATAGTGGGTTTATAGCAACCAGCCATTCAAAACCTTTTTCTTTAGCAACACTTAGGGGGTAAATTACCGGTGTGGCAAACATTAATAGCTGCACGCCAAAGCCTACCAAATAAGTAAAGTCGCGGTATTTAGTTGTTACTGATGATATAAAAATACCAAAGCCTAATCCAAGGCCTGCCATTATTAAGATAAGCAGTGGTAATAGGATTATGTATTTATTAGGGTTTATGCCATCGCCACCTTTATAAAAGTACATGATAGCCATTACCAGCAATAATATTACCAATTGTACTCCCAATTTAAACAAGGCCGAAAGGATAATAGACAATGGCACCACCATACGTGGAAAATATACCTTGCCAAATATAGATGCATTACCTACAAAGGTGCTCGATGTTTTAGTCAGGCAGTCGGCAAAAAATATCCAGGCTGTTGTGCCACATAGGTAAAATAAAAAAGGGTTGGCTCCATCAACGGGAATAGATGCCAGGCCGCTAAAAACAAGGGCATATACTACCGATGTTAAAACAGGCTGAATAATTAGCCACAAAGGGCCCAGTATGGTCTGTTTATATGTAGCCACAATATCGCGACGTACAAATAACATTAACAAGTCGCGGTACTCCCAAATCTCTTTTAAATTAAGCTGAAAGGGCGAACTTTTAGGTTTTATTACGGATGTCCAATGCTGGTCTTGTTCCATTTTACTATATAAACAGGGCCAAAATTATACATTTTGGCCCTGTAGTTTGATAGAAATTTAAATATTAGTGAACAACCACCAAACGGCGAGATGTTAAAGTAGCGTTTGTGCGGATGGTTAGGTTGTACATACCGGCATCAAAAGCGCCAAGGTTGATGTCGTAAAGGTTTGGGCCTTTAGTCATATCTACCTTGCGGCTGTATATAACGCGGCCTGTCATATCGGTAACAAGCATTTCAACATCTTCGTTTTTCTCAGCAACTACACGTACGTTAATATGGTCTGTAGTAGGTACAGGGAAAACGTTAATCTCGAATTGCGTAGCAGGAGTTTCTGCTGTAGCAACGGTGTTACAAGGTATTGTCGGGCTGCTTATATAATCCATAGTGTGGAAGTTGATATAGCATACCCAGTTAGGGTTGTCAATAAATGGGTTACGGTTTTCCTGCAAAGAGTCAATATACTCGTTGCGGGCTTTGTCAAAATTATCAGGTGGAAACTGGAAATGCCATTGTTTCAAAATCAACTCATTTTGTGGCTGTGGCAAGCCCCATGCCTGTCCATTGATACCATCGTAGCAGGTAGGCATGTAGAACAATGCACGGGCAGCGCGGCCTTTATGGGCATCGCGTGGCTCATATACAAGGTTAAGTTGGGTATCGTAACCAATTTTACCGTCTTCAAACTGGGCAAGTACAGAGTCTACAACACCTAGTGGATTGTCTGAACGGGGCTGGTTAGCCTGTGCAAATATTACAGGGTAAAGGTTATGTTGGTCGTTATACTCCGGTTTTTCAGGATTATCTGCTGGGAAAGAACCCATCCATGCGTGGCAGAAGGTGTGTTCACGGCTGTAAATATCCCAGGTAAATGGTGGGGCGTAAACATATTGGTTACCTGTGTAAGCACAGGTAATAACTCTTTGGCCACCTGTAGTATCGCGGGCCTGGAACGTGTTAACCATAGTCTCATCGTAGTTACCGTAGAAGGTAAACTGGTGAGGGTTAATTAAAGCGCCTAAAGCAGTTGGGAAGTTAGCATTGTTAGGGTCTATATCGTTGTAGTAGCTGCCCGGGTTAGAGCCCGGAGTAGTAACCATACCCGATAGTGGGCTTGTTTGGGCGTAGTTAGTATAAACACCTGCACCGTTATAGGCAAATACCGCAAAATAGTAGTCGGTAGAAGCTATAATGTAGCTGGGCACAAAGCTGGTAGCCTGTCCTACAGAAACTACCTGCGCACCTCCAATGTAATCGCCTTTAACATAAGTCTGGCCATCAACAGGGGCTTCGGTAATAGCGTTAACGTCTTTACGAAGAACTAAGTAACCACCGTCTACCGGAGGGTTAGCGCTAGAAAACTGGCCTTTAACACGGTATGTTTTGTTAATAGGGAAAGTAAGGTTAGATGCTTGCGCCGTTGGTTCCGATGCATACTGGCCTCCAATTCCGTATACATTAAGTATGTATGGGTTTTCGTTAGCATCATCGTTACCAATACTAAGCTGCGCAAGGCGCGTACCTGCTGCACCGGGGGTAAAGGTAAAGTTTATAGTACCGCTGCTGTTGGCGTTTATAACGCTAAGGAAGTTATCTACAGCAAAATCGGCATTGTTACTGCCAAAAAATGTAGGGCTCGATGTTAAGTTAAGGGCATTTACCGTACCCAGGTTTTCTACATCAAATGTAAAAGAGGTAGGTGTGCTAACCGGTGCGCTTAGGTATACTGTAGAGCCTGATGGGTAGCTGGTGCCATTGTATTTAACGTTAATCTCCTGCACAGGGCTAGGAGGGGCAACGCGTACAGAAACATCGTCTAACGCTACGTTGCTGCCCGATACCTTATTGGTAAAGTAAAAACGTACATAACGGCTGGCGCTGTTAGCCAGTGCGCTATCGGCAACTAAACCACCCGATACGGTAAGGTTATTGGTGTACACTTTAAGGTCGGTCCATGCAGAGCCGTTTACCGACTCCTGAACAGAGAAAGTACCGCTCCATGGGTTACCATTGGCAGTAGCGCCGCCAATAAACCATTTTACATAGCCCGGGGCATCGGCTAAAAATACCTGCACATAATCAGCAGTGCCATCAAGTTTGCACGATGGGGCCACCACTACAAGGGCGCCGCTAGAATAAGTTGCCGTGCCGTTTTGGCTCCAGCCTTGGGGCGGGTTACCTGCAAAGTCCCAAGTTGTTGGAACGGGCGCTTGGGCACCTACCGCAAAAGGTAGCAGTGCTAAAGCCAATAGTTTAATTAGTTTC
>JBIPNX010000087.1:0-7483 GCA_044378145.1 Flavobacteriales bacterium
ATTTGCTACGTAGCGTTTTGTTTTCTTTTTATCATAACCGAGATAAAGGCGGTGCCAAGAGTGTCATTGCAATAACGGTACAAAGGTACAACAATAGCATGCCGTATGTCAAGTAAAAAATAATAATAGTTAATAAATTTTGATATGGTTTTAAGAGCCCATAACTGATAATCGATAACTTTCAACCAACTCTGCCGCCTCTTTAACATCGTGCACGCGTAGTATAGCAGCGCCATTTTTTAACGCTATGGTGTTGGCTGCAATAGTGCCGGGCAATGCTTCTTCGGCTGTCAAGCCCAGTGGTTTGTATATCATCCCTTTGCGCGATAGGCCTGCCAGGATAGGATAGCCTAATAGTCGTAATGGGTCGAGGTTGTTTAGCAACTGGTAGTTGTGTTCTATGGTTTTACCAAAGCCAAAGCCGGGGTCGATAATGATATCGGTAACGCCAAGCTTTCTTAACTCATTTATTTTTTTTGATAAGTGAAGCAAAACATCTGCTACTACATTTTCATACTCAGGGTTGTGTTGCATGGTTTGTGGCGTGCCCTGTATATGCATCAAAATATAAGGCACTTTTAACTTAGCTACGGTAGCAAACATGGCATTGTCCATTGTTCCGCCTGCAATATCATTTATAATATGTGCACCCGCAGCAATAGCTTCTCTAGCAACAGCTGCACGGTAGGTATCAACTGATAGAATTGCATCAGGATAAGCAGTAGCTACAGCCTTAACAACCGGAATAAGCCTTTGCAATTCTTCTTCAATACTAACCTCTTCAGAGCCCGGGCGGGTAGACATGGCACCAATGTCAATTATATCCCCTCCTTCTTCCAGAATTTGCCCTGCACGTTTTACCGCAGCTTCTACAGAATTGTTTTGCCCCCCATCGTAAAATGAGTCAGGAGTAGCGTTAAGAATCCCCATAACAAGAGGATAATCAAAACTGAAAAGTTTTCCGTTAATGTTAAAAACATTATTGGGGGTAAATAAGGTATCTTGGGGCACGTATAATTAACTTTGGCACAAAAATACGCCCGATGGTGATTGCTGCAAGCGCTGAAACAGGTACAATGGAAAAAACTCTTCAACAATATCAATCTGTTATAGACCGTTGCCGTTCTATTTTTGAGAAGAAAATGAATGACTACGGTAGTTCGTGGCGCATTTTGCGTACATCGTCGCTTACAGATCAGTTGTTCATAAAAGCCCAACGTATACGCAGTATAGAGGAAAAAGGCACCCAGCTTATTGACGAAGGTGTTTTAGGTGAATACGAAAGCCTTGTTAACTACGCCATAATAGCCCTTATGCAGCTTGAGCTAAAGCCGGCCGAAGAGCCGCAAATGCCTATTGACAAAGCCCTTGCCTTGTACACTAAGTATGCAGATAGCGCTAAAGATTTAATGAGCAAAAAGAACCACGATTATGGCGAAGCATGGCGTAACATGCGTGTTAGCTCGTTAACCGACCTTATTTTATCTAAGATTATGCGCATTAAGCAAATTGAAGATAACGACGGGAAAACCCTTATATCAGAAGGGATTGATAGCAACTACTACGACATTCTTAACTACGCTGTTTTCGCGTTGATTAAGATGGATGAAGAAGCTTAAGCTTTCGCTTTCTTCCTATTATTAAAAACCATCACTTTTAAAACTATAGCCCAGCCTAAAAAGGCCATTAGTAGCCAGTTGCATATACGGGCTATATAATCGCCGTGCAGGGTGTAGAATGTTAGGTCACTATTGGCATTTATGGTTTGCTTAATGGCAGCAGGTACCCAGTATTCAGTTGCCTGAGTTATATCGCCACGCTGGTTTACAAAGCACGATATACCCGTATTGGCAGAGCGGGCAATACTGCGGCGTGATTCTATAGCCCGTAGCCTTGCATAGCTGCAATGCTGGCGGTGTCCGGGCGTATTGCCCCACCAGCCATCGTTGGTAATAATAAAAATAAGCTCGGCCCCCTTGTTTATAAAGCCGCCCATATACTCGCCATATACACTCTCGTAGCAAATAGAGGGGGCAATTTTAAAACGGGTATCCTTGTCTTCAAAAACATGTTGCAGGGTATCGCGGCCAAGGCTGCCGCTCATGCCACCAAGGTCAATGGCAAAGGTTTCTAAAAAAACCGCCCAGGTTGGCATACGCTCTACACCCGGCACCAGTTTAGATTTATGTGAGTATTGTATATCCCTGGCACTATCAATCTGCAAGGCGGTGTTGTAATGGTCAAAATAATAACCTTCCTGTTTATCCTTGCGCGCCGTTTCAGAAGGGGTTTCCCACTTTTTGTAAAACCTGTAGGTAGATGCACCGGTAACCAGCAACGCATGCGGGCTGTTTTTAAGCATTTTACGCAGCAGCTTTACTTCTGTGTATTCGCTAATAAAATCTTCCTCAATACCGGCAGAAAGGGCAGTTTCAGGGCCTACTACATAATCAACCGTAGAGTCCAGCAAAGGTTGGGCAAGCTTGATAAACTTCTCGGTTTGCTGTACATACGTCCCGGTAGAGAATTTCTCGTTGTAAGGGTCAATATTAGGCTGCACAACCAACACATTTACCGGCTTGCTTTTTTCGGTGTAGTTGCTATAGCGTACAAGCGATAAAACAACAGGTATAGCAACTAATGCAAGGGCAGTTAATGCCGGGGTGGCCATCTTTTTTATCTTGGCCTTATCAAATTTTATCAGAGCAATAAATACCAAAATATTCACTGCAAAAATCCATGTTGTGCCACCAAAAACCCCTGTGTATTCATACCACTGAATCCATGTGTAATACTCGCTAAATACGTTGCCAAGGGTTAGCCAGGGCCATGTCAAGTCCCAGCCTATGTGGAATTTCTCAAAAGCTATCCAGTAAACAGGCAGCGATAATAAGCCCCAATGGTCGGGCAGGTACTTGTAGGTGAACTGGAATGCTGTATATACAATGGTAAAGAATAACGATAGCAACACAATAGCTGCAACACCACCCGGAGGCGATGAAAACCAAACCCAGTAAGTAGTTAGGGCATTCCATATAACAAAGGCAATGTAGGCAAACAGGGTAATTTGGAGGGTTCGGGCCTTACTCTTCTTTAAATCGTAAGATATTAAAAGCAGGGGTACAAAGGCAATAAAAATAAGGGGGGCAAAACCATCGCGGGGCCAAGCCAGAGTAAACAGCAAGCCGCTTAGTACAGATAATCCTAACTTCTTTAAAAGGCTCATAAAATGCAAATATTGTGATTTTATGGTTAATGTTTACTTTTAATTGACGTACTTCTGCGGGTTTATTTATATTTGTAGCTAATTATTAAGAGAAATAAGATGAAGAACCTTACTCTTTTAGCTGTTTTGTTAGTTTTTAGCGTGTCGGTTAGTGCACAAGGTGAGAAGGCAAAAAAAGCCTACAATGCCGGTGTTGCTAATTTTGATAAGAAAAACTACGCCCAGGCGCTTAAAGATTTTGACAACGCAATTAACCTTGAGCCTAAATTCAATCAGGCTTATTTTAACCGCGGTGTTACAAAGTACGAACTTAAAGACTACGCAGGAGCTATAAAAGACCTGACCTCTTGTATTGTCTTGGGCGAGAACACGGAGAAGATTTACTTTTTACGTGCTAAGGCTAAAATAGCTACCAAAGACTACGAAGGTGCATTGATTGACTGCGATAAGGCCGTTGACATAAACCCAACAAACCACGAAAACTACTATTACCGTGGCGGTGTTAAAGTTGAACTTGCCGATTTTAAATCGGCTATTGTTGATTTTGACAAGTGCATTTCTATGAAAGCCGACTTTGCCGAAGCCTATAACGACCGTGGCAGTGCAAAACGTGAGAGTGATGATGTTGATGGGGCTATTGCAGATTACCGCAAAGCCATTGAGCTTAAACCCGATTTTGCACAAGCCTATAACAACCTGGGCAGCTCGCTTAAAAAGAAAGGCGACCTAACAGGGGCTATATCAGCTTACACCAAAGCAACAGAGCTTAAAAGCGATTACTACATAGCGTTTAATAACTTGGGTAGTGTGTATTTTGATAAAGAGAATTACGTTTTGGCTATTGATAACTTTACCAAAGCAATTCAACTTAACGGTAACTATTACTTTGCCTATAACAACCGAGGTGCAGCCCGAATGAAGAATAAAGACTTTAGTGGGGCCGTAGCCGATTTTACACAAGCACTTATCATTAACACCGATTATTCTTATGCTTTTCTTAACAGGGGCATTGCCAAAGAAATGAACGGCGATTTTAAAGGTGCTTGCGAAGACTGGCACCTGGCTTTAGATAAAGGACTTGCCACAGCGCAAACGTTTATTGATAACCAGTGCACCAAAAAATAGTTAGTTAAACAAACCTTAATACCAATTATAGCAATGAAGAGAATTGGACATTTCATACTTGCAATTACATTTATGTTTTTGGCAAGCAGCTTGAATGCCCAACAAAATGTTGAGTTTACGAAAAGCAATTTTCCTAATCTTAAGGCTGAGCTAAAAGATGCATTGAGCAATATTAAAGAGGGGGATAAAATATATAACCAGGGCCCGTATTTTTATTCGCAGGCATTGCCTTATTACTTAAAGGCAAATATGTTTAACCCTAACAATGCAATGCTTAACTATAAAATTGGCAATTGCTTGTTACGTTCTCCGCAAAAGGCAAAAGCTATTGAGCATCTGGAAAAAGCCCAAAAACTTAAACCCGATATTGGCTCAGGTATCTACTATTCATTAGCACAGGCTTACCAAAACAACCTGATGTGGGATAAGGCTATTGACCTTTATAAAACCTATAAGGCTACAAATCCATCAAAATACCCTGACGAGATTTTTATCACCGATAAGCGTATTGCTGAGTGCGAAAACGGTAAAAAGTTTGTAGCCAACCCTGTACGTATCTTAATTGAAAACGTAGGCAGTGGCGTTAATACCATTTATCCTGAATACTCTCCGGTAATATCGGCAGATGAGTCGGTAATGTACTTTACATCACGCCGTGATAATACAACCGGTGGCGGTATTTCTAACATTGATAAGAAATACTACGAAGACGTTTACAGGGGCCTGCGCGACCCTAAAGAATTGTGGGGCAACGTATCTAACTTGGGATCAGTAAATACTGATTATAACGATGCTACAGTTAACCTATCGCCCGATGGACAAAAGCTGTTGCTTTACAAAGACGGTAAACGCGGTGGCGATATTTACCAATCGGTACTTGTAGGTAGTGAGTGGTCTAAGCCTGAGCCGTTAAGCAGCTCGGTTAATACCCCTTACTACGAAACACACGCATCATACTCTTTTGACGGCCGTATACTTTACTTTGTAAGTAACAAGCCCGATGGCAGCTACGGTGGTAAAGATATTTACTATTGCTATTTAGATGAAAAAGGCAACTTAGGCCAGCCAATTAACATTGGCCCTGAGATTAACACCCAGTTTGACGAGGACGGTGTTTTTGCCCACCCCGATGGTAAAACACTTTATTTTGCATCGCAAGGCCATAACTCTATGGGAGGGTACGACTTCTTTAAATCAACTTTTAAAGACGGTAAATGGGGCAAACCTGAAAACCTTGGCTACCCTATTAATTCTGCCGACGATGACGTATTTTTTGTAGTAACTGCAGATAGCCGCCACGCATACTTTTCATCATTTAAGCAAGATGGTTTTGGCGAAAAAGATATTTATCGCCTTACCTTCTTAGGTGATGAAAAACGTTTCGTATTAAATACAGAAGACAACTTACTTTCGAGCTTAGACATTACCGTTAAGCAAAAACTGATAGACCAACAGTTGGACATACCAACCGGTGAGCTTACCATCTTAAAAGGTACTGTTTACGATAAAATTACTAAAAAGCCATTGTTAGGCACAATTGAGATTGTCGACTTAGAGCAAAACTCTATTGTATCAACCTTTACCTCTAACAGTGCAACAGGTAAATATCTGGTATCACTTCCTTCGGGACGTAACTATTCGGTAACAACATCGGCAGATAACTACCTGTTTATGTCAGAAAACTTTAACATCCCTAAAGCATCGGGCTACCAGGAGATTGAAAAGAACTTCCCGTTAGACAGGATAGATGTGGGCCGCAAGATTGTATTAAAGAACATCTTCTTTGACTTTGATAAATACACCCTTCGCGACATTTCAGCAGCCGAGTTAGAGCGCCTTGTTAAGTTAATGAACCAGTACCCAAAGCTTAAAATTGAGATTTCGGGCCATACTGATAACGTAGGTTCTGAGGCATATAACAAAACACTGTCTGAAAACCGTGCCAAAGTGGTTGTAGACCATTTGATTAAGAAAGGCATTGACAAATCTCGCCTTGTATACAAAGGTTATGGTTTCTCGCAGCCTATTGCCTCTAACGACAGCGATGGCGGACGCCAGCTAAACCGCCGTACAGAGTTTAAAGTACTAGCCAAATAATTTTTATATTTATAAAACCAACCTTTAAAATTTATACCATAAAATGAAAAAGTTTTTACTATCAGCCGCTGCCATCGGCTTAATGGCTTTTAATCAGGTTAATGCTCAATGTACCCCCGGTAATATCCAGGCTGAGTTTCAACCACTAATTGGTACATCTTTACCTGCCGCACCAATAGGTCAGCCTTACAACACTACCGTTTTGTTTAAAGCTCCTCTTACCCTTACTGTTGATGCCAGCAGCCTTCCATTACCTGCGCAAATTGCACCGTTTGTAGGTTTACTTCCTGCACAGCTAACCCTATCTGTTACCACTATGACAGTAACCGGCATTACCGGACAACCTACAGGCCTTACAGGTACTGTTGGTGGTGGTTTAGGTGGCGCTTTTGCTCCTAACGACCAAGGTTGTATTGGAATTACAGGCACTCCAACAGCAGGTGGTAACTTTACTGTAACTGTTGATGTTAGCTATAACCTTAGCATTACTCCTTCTGATTTTGGTTTACCGGTACCGGGATCTTTTGATATCCCTCAGGCGGTTCCAAGCCCAACAGCTAAAACTTATAACTTGTCGGTTCCTACATCATTAGAAGAGCTTGATGTTACTGCGTTTGACTTAACAGACAACGCTCCAAACCCATTCTCTGATAAAACCAACATTTTATACAGCACCCCAAAGCAAACTAATGTAGAGTTAACTGTATATAACATGTTAGGTAAAGTAGTTTACCAAAATACCTACGATGCTAAAGCAGGCAAAAACGCTATTGAGTTTTCTGCTGATAAATTATCAGGTGGCTTATACATTTACAACCTAAGCAATGGCACAGAAGTGCGCACCGGTAAAATGATTGTTACCAAGTAATAACTAATTACTTTATATAAAAAAGCCCCGGCAATATGTCGGGGCTTTTTGTTAAAACTATGTCGTCATCCCGAACTCGTTTCGGGATCTAAAATTAATGGAGTGGTTGCTATTCTTTAATAACCTTGTAAGTACTAACTCCTTTTTCGGTTACAACCTGCAACAGG
>JBIPNX010000088.1:0-7429 GCA_044378145.1 Flavobacteriales bacterium
TGGGGGTTAAATTACGGTAGCCTTTTTCGTTAGCACTATCAGGTGTTTCGCGGAAGTTGAACCACTCAAACTCCTGGGCAAAAAACGGGGAAAAGCCCATTGCATGTGCCTTGGCAATTACCTTTTTTAACAGGGTACGGGGACAGGTTTCTTTAACACCACTCTCGGCATGGCTAAAGTCGGCCATAAGAATAGGCAGACCATCCTCCCAGGGGATTTCGCGGTAGGTGCCGGGGTCAACTGTGGCGATAGAGTCGGGGTAGCCGTTGTGCCAACCTGTTACTTTGGCATTGTCGTAAGCTACATCGCCGGCATCCCAGCCAAACACAACATCGCAAAAGCCAAAACCACCATCGGCAATGCTTAGGAATTTATCGCGGCTAACAATTTTACCGCGTAAAATGCCGTCAATATCGGTAACTACCAGCTTAACCTTATTGTGCGGCGAGTTCTTTACTTTTTCTACTACTTCTTTTAATGTGTGTTGCATGGGATATTATTAAAGCCACAAAGTAAATAAAATCCAAAGATGTAGAGGGCTTAGCGGCAGATAATTTGCTGCCCGCAACTGTTTTATATACTTTTAAGCCCTTAAACCGGTAGTGATGAGATGTGTTTTTATGTTTGCGGCATTGTTATTAATGTCTGTTTCTTGTAATCAACCTAAGCCTGCTAATGTTGAAAAGCCAAATACTGATAGCCTTTTTTGGACCACTGATAAGGAAAAAGCCCATTTAGCAGATTTGAACAACCCTGCAACATGGGACACTGCCATGCTTAAAGATGATATTGAATTTACAGGATGGAAAAGTGAGTTGCCCATAAGCTTAGGTGCTTTTCCAACACCGGAATACGACAGGGTTGGCAAGGGTAGTTTTAAGGGCATAGGCTTCTATGGACAAACAAAATATATACAAGGCAAAAGTATAGCAGTTGCCAGCTTTGTAATTAACAAGAGCCCTGTTAATGCTGCCTACATTAAACCCGGTAAAAAGAACGAGGTGTATTTTACAATAGCTGTGCTTACTGATAAGGCCGATACTGTTAACTATACACATACTATGAATAATGTGGTATCGCGCAACCACCCCGATTATATTGGGCAAGGATATGTAAAATACGCCAACCTTAAAGTTGATTATACTGCGTTTTTAACAGCAGGCAGAAACAGCTATGCCATAGTTAATATGCGCCTGTTCGATTTGAAAAATGGCGCGTTAATACTTATTGCACCGCATAAAGATAATTCGCTACGTTCGCTGCAAATGGAGATGCATGCATTATCTACAGACGATTTAGACGGCTATATAGACAGCCTGTTTAAGCAGAAAAAAGTACTCTCGTTTTTTACTGAGGAAGGTACTATTTAGTTTTTACCACCAACCTAAAGTATATATACCCGGCCAGCATAATCAGTGCGAAATAAAGAAATAAAGCCTGATTGTAAAACGCCATAGCTACTAAAGCTACACTGGCTATTGTTATTGCTATAACGGGGAATACAGGATAGAGCGGCACACGGAAAGGCCTTTCCAGTTCGGGCTCTTTTTTGCGCAACGCTATTAAAGAAACAGTAGCTATAATGTACATGGTTAAAGCCCCAAAGGTGGCAATGGTAATAATCTGGTCGGCGCGGATGCCAATGATAATTACTGCAATACCTACTACCATATTGGTAATAAGTGCCCAGTGCGGGGTTTTAAATTTAGGATTGATTTTACCTAATACCGAAGGAAGGTAACTTGCTTTTCCAAACTCATACGTAGCACGTCCTGCTGCTAACAGTAATCCGTTGAACGATGCAATAAACCCGAATATGCCTATGCTTACCAGCATGTGATACATAAAGGCACTGTCGCCGGTAATAAGACTTAGCGCCATAGGTAGGGGAGAGTCGGACATGCTACCATCGGGCATGTATACAATGGCTTTCCAGCCACCAACACCCACGGCAGAAACCAATACTAATCCTGCCAGTATGGCTAATGTTATCATAGCAGAGCCAAACCCTTTGGTAATATTTTTTTGTGGGTTGATGGTTTCTTCGGCTACGTTAGCAATGCCTTCCAGCCCTAAGAAAAACCAAATAGCAAAAGGTATAGCAGGCAACACTCCGGCCCATCCGTTAGGGAAGGCATCTTGTGTAAAATTCTCTACCTTAAAATGGGGCAGTGTAAGCCCGCTGAAAATTAACAGCTCTATAACCGCAAAGATTGTAATGAACAACTCAAACGTTGCCGATGCCTTTACACCCAGAATATTGAGCGCAGTAAATAGAAAGTATGCCGTTAAGGCGAATGTTAATATGGAAACTTCGGGCACTAATAAGTTAAAGTAGGTACCAATACCAATGGCTATGGCCGGAGGGGCAAATACAAACTCTATTATTTGTGCCAGGCCTGCAACAAAGCCCCATTGCGGACCCAGCGCACGTAGCGTATAATCAAACGCTCCGCCCGCTTTGGGTATTGCACAGGCCAACTCTGAATAGCTTAATGAAAATGTTATGTACATTATCATTATAAAGAATGTGGCAATACTTAAGCCTAATGTTCCACCTGCGGCAAGGCCGTAGTTCCAGCCAAAATACATGCCCGAAATTACGTAGCCAACACCTAAGCCCCATAACATAACAGGACCAAGTGTGCGCGAAAGTTGAGAGGTATTGTTACTCATTAGGCTACCTCTATTTTCAATCCATCGTACGCCAATTCAATATAAGGAGGTAGCTCCTGCATTACCTCATCGTGCAGGCCTAGCTGGTGACTTATGTGGGTAAAGTAGGCCTTCTCGGGTTTTATCTCTTCAGCAAAGGCAATGGCTTCGTCAAACGTTATGTGCGATACGTGTTCTTCCCTGCGCAGGGCATTTACCACCAATACCTTAGAGCCTTTTACCTTTTCTTTTTCTTCAGCGGTAATAGACTTCATATCGGTTATATAGGTAAAGTCACCAATGCGGAAACCAAATATGGGCAGCTTAAGGTGCATTATTTCTATCGGGGTAAACTGTAACCCGCTAACTAGAAATGGAGCATTGGTAATACGGTTTAAATTAACCTCGGGTATACCGGGGTAGCGGTGCTCTGCAAATACATAGGCAAACTCCTGGCGCAGTCCATTCTCTACTTTCTCAGACAAGTATAAGTCAACAGGCCTTTCCATTATAAAGTTAAAGCCACGGATATCGTCTAACCCTGCGGTATGGTCTTTATGTTCGTGCGTATATACAATGGCATCTAAATGGCGTAACCCCTCGCGCAGCATTTGCTGGCGAAAATCAGGGCCCGAATCGATAATTATATTAAGGTCTTCGTGCTGTATAAGTATAGACGAACGCAGGCGTTTATCTTTAGGATTGACGCTACGGCACACCTCGCATTGGCATGCTATAAGCGGAACTCCCTGCGATGTGCCTGTACCTAAAAATGTAACTTTCATAGAGGGTAAAGATATATAAGGAAGTGCAAAAACACTCAAATTTTAATCAACAACGGCCTATCTCAAATATTCGTATGCTTCAACCCCTTTAGCTGCTATAAGGTGTATGCTGAACTTGCCTTTAATATCATTCAGGTAGGTTACATACGGATAGTCAGAGTCGATGTTTACACGCATTATATAGCCATCGGCAAAGTCAACACCCATTTCGTCAATAGCATAGGTGTGTAATGCAAGGTTGTTACCATTAGCTTCAATATCTTCAGCCTGAAAACCTATTTTACCAAAAGGAACTGTTTTACCGCTTGCAAACCTGATGGGGACAGAGGTAGTGTCTTCCGTGTTACCGTCCCTGTAATTTTGCTCAAGCTGGTAAATGGCCTTAAACATATAATCAGGCAGGACTACCAACGCACCGGCGCCCGTATTGCCGGGTACAAAATAATCGTACTTGTAAAAATCCTGTTTGCTGTTCTTTTCTACTGTAGCATTGCCTTTGCGTGTACCATCGGCATTTTTATAGGTTACCTTAAAAGGAGTAATGCTTTCAATGGTAACTGTAAGGTCGTAGGCTTTTCCGTTTTCTTCTACCTGGTAGGTAAGAACAGAGCCAGCCTTTAACTTAAAGGAGTTTTGGGCGTTGATAATAAAAGTGCTTAGCAAAGCGGCTATAAAAAGTAGTTTCTTCATTTCAACAAGTGTTTCTTCAAAAGTATAATTAAAACTATTGCCTTTGCCAATTTTATTGCCTTACTTGCTATCGGATTTAATGGATATATAACTATGCTCGTAGGAGTACCCAAAGAGCTGAAAGAGGGCGAAAAGCGTGTTGCGCTTACGCCAGACTCTGTAAAGCAACTAATTGCCAAAGGTTTTAGGGTTGCCATAGAACAAGGCGCCGGCTTATCATCGTATATAAAAGATGAAGAATACCTGGCCGTAAATGCCGAAGTGGTTCCCGATAAACACGCCCTATACTCGCAAGCCGATGTAGTGGTTAAAGTAAACGCCCCGTCTACCGACGAAATAGCCATGATGAAACAAGGTGCTGCCTTGTTATCGTTTATGTATGCCCACTCTAACCCGCAGTTGGTAGAGGCGTTGGCAGCACATAAAATAAATGGTTTTTCGGTTGATGCCATACCGCGTATATCACGGGCCCAAAAAATGGACGCCTTAAGCTCGCAGGCTAACCTTGCAGGCTATAAAGCGGTGCTGTTGGGCGCTAACGCGTTGGGCAAAATATTCCCAATGCTTATGACCGCCGCCGGAACGGTAAAACCATCTAAGGTGGTAATATTTGGTGCCGGAGTGGCAGGCTTACAGGCTTTGGCTACGGCTAAACGCTTAGGGGCTATTGTTGAGGTAACCGATATCCGCCCCGAGACGAAAGAGCAGATTCTATCGCTTGGCGGTAAGTTTATAGAAGTAGCAGGTGACGACTCAATAAAAACCGAAGGTGGCTATGTTAAAGATGTAAGCGCCGATTTTCTTCGTAAGCAACAGGAAACAGTGGCCCGCCACGTAGCCGATGCCGATATAGTTATTACCACAGCACTTATTCCCGGTAAAAAAGCACCCATACTGGTTAGCGCCGATATGGTTAAGAGCATGCGCCTGGGCAGTGTTATTGTAGACATGGCTGTGGAGCAGGGTGGCAATTGCGTGCTAAGCGAAGCCGGAAAGACAGTGGTTAAAGAAGGTGTTACCATTATAGGTGAGCCTAACCTGCCATCGTTACTGCCATTAAATGCCAGTCAACTGTATGCCAAAAATATATTTGAGTTCTTAACTCATTTGGCAACTAAAGACGGGTTAAAATTTGAACTGGAAGAAGACATAACCAAGGCCAGCATGGTCAACAAAGCATAAGCAATGGAGCAATTCATTCATTTTATTGGAGCTAATATCCAAATGATATACATCCTTATCCTCAGCATTTTTGTGGGGATAGAGGTTATAGGCCGCGTACCATCGGTACTGCATACGCCATTAATGAGTGGCGCTAACGCCATACACGGTGTGGTAATTGTAGGGGCTATTATAGTAATGCTGGACACGGAAGAGAGCAACACCTTTGCCCTTGCCTTAGGCTTTGTTGCCGTAGTGTTAGGCACGCTAAACGTTGTAGGTGGCTTTGTAGTTACCGACCGTATGCTTGAAATGTTTAAAAAGAAAAAGAAGTAGGCTATGGTAACGGAGATATACATTCTATACATCATTTATCTTATAGCCTCGGTTTGCTTTGTTGTGGGCTTAAAGATGCTTTCGGGTCCTGAGACTGCCCGTAAAGGCAACCTTGTAGCGGCAGCCGGTATGTTGCTGGCTATTATAGGTACTATATTTATTCACCCGGGGTTGGAAGTAAGCGGCCTTAAATACGGGTTGATATTCGGTGGTATTGCAATTGGTACTGTGGTAGGCTGGTTAACTGCCAAGCGCGTACAAATGACCAAAATGCCCGAACTGGTATCGCTATTTAATGGTATGGGTGGTGCCTGTGCGGCTTTAATATCGCTTATAGAATACCCACATTATAAAGACGATAAACTAACCCTGATGATTATTGCACTGGGTTTGTTAATAGGCAGTGTATCATTCGCGGGTAGTATTATAGCGCTACTTAAACTAAACGGTACGCTGAATAAGCCTGTACGTTTACCATCATACAACATTCTAAACGCGGTATTGGTGTTGGTTGCTTTTGGTTTAATAGTGGGGATGATGTTTGTCCCTGCCTTAAATACCCAGCTGTTTATAGTGGTGTTACTACTACTGTCGTTACTATACGGAGTGTTATTTGTACTGCCTATTGGTGGTGCGGATATGCCGGTGGTAATATCGTTACTAAACTCGTTTACCGGTGTGGCTGCGGCGTTTGGCGGCTTTTTATACAACAACCAGGTAATGCTTACCGGCGGTATACTGGTAGGCTCAGCAGGTACGCTGCTAACCATAGTAATGTGTAAAGCCATGAACCGCCCGCTATTCAATGTAGTGTTTGGTGCGTTTGGGGGAGGTGCTGCCGCGGTTGATACATCAGCTACCGGAGGTTCTGTTAAAGATATTTCTACGGCTGACTTAGCTACGCTGATGTATTATTCTAAGCGTGTGGTAATTGTTCCGGGTTATGGTTTAGCTGTTGCCCAGGCGCAGCAAATTATCCGCGAGTTGGAGACTATTTTAGAAGAGAATGGGGTAGAGGTTAAATACGCTATCCACCCCGTTGCAGGCCGTATGCCGGGCCACATGAACGTGTTGTTAGCAGAGTCTAACGTACCCTACGAGAAGTTGGTTGAGATGGACGATATCAATCCCGAATTCCCAACTACCGATGTAGTATTTGTTGTAGGTGCTAACGACGTGGTAAACCCTGCCGCTAAAACAAACCCTGCCAGTCCTATTTACGGTATGCCTATTTTAGATGTAGAGCAAGCAGCCCATATTGTAGTTAACAAACGCAGTATGAATGCCGGTTATGCAGGCATTGATAACGAACTATTTTACAACCCTAAAACCAGTATGCTTTTTGGCGATGCGAAGAAAGCCTTGACTGATTTGGTGAATGAGTTGAAGCAGATGTAGTACTTAGTTGCAAGTAGTCTGTAATCAGTAGTCTGAAAAGAATTAGACATAAAACAACTAATTTAGCCCAAGGATACCCCCTTGGGTTTTTAATTATGTTAGAACAATACAAATCTCAAATAGAACGCCTGGTTGATTTAGCCATTGAAGAAGATATTGGCGATGGCGACCATTCGGCATTGGCTAGTATTCCAGCTGATGCAATTGGCAAGGCCAAGCTATTGGTAAAAGATGAAGGCATACTGGCGGGCGTAGAGTTGGCACTATTCATTTTCAACAAGATAGATAACCAACTTAAAGTAGAAGTTTTACTGAACGATGGTGCTGAAGTTAAGCATGGTGATATTGCTTTTTATGTTACAGGCCACGAGCGCAGCATATTACAAGCCGAGCGTTTAGTACTC
>JBIPNX010000470.1:0-7394 GCA_044378145.1 Flavobacteriales bacterium
AACCGTTAATACTGCAGGTGCTACTCAAACATTAGCAGGCTGCTCTGGCACTGCCGATGATGATGTATGGTTTACATTTACCATGCCTGCAGGTTCTACCTCTATATCATTTATCAATACAGACATATCTGGAAACACTAACCGTGTGCTTCAGTTCTACAGTGGCACCTGCGGCAGCTTAACCAGCCTGTTGTGCAGCGACCCTGAAGCAGGAGTACTTTCTGGTTTAACACCAGGCGCTACATATTATGTAAGGGCTTTTACCTTTGCATCTGGCGTAAGTTCTCAATTCTCATTATGTATAGCATTGCCACCGGCTAATAACGATTGTGCCGGTGCAATAGCTTACCCAACACTGGCACCGGGCTGTACTAACGTAGATGTTAATACTATTGGTGCTACCCAAAGCTTAGTAGCTAACTGCACAGGTACCGCCGACGATGACGTTTGGTACTCTTTTGTTGAGCCTGTTGGCTATACCACACTTACCTATTCTATGACTAATATATCGGGCAACAGCGATAGGGTTATTGAGTTTTACAACAGCTCTTGTGGTGTAGGCAGCATTTATTGCAGCACTAACGAAACAGGAAACTTAACCGGCCTTGTAGGTGGAAACACCTATTGGGTCAGGGTTTATACCGCAGCTAACGCTGTTAGCTCTAACTTTACTTTATGTTTAGCGTTGCCACCATCAAACGATGATTGTGCGGGCGCTATTGCTTTCCCAACTTTACAACCGGGCTGTAACACAGTTACCGCCAACACGGGCGCAGCTACAGCATCTGGCGTAGCGGCACCTTGTGCCGGCACTGCTGATGATGATGTTTGGTATTCATTTGTAATAGCATCATCAACCAGTGTAGGTTATAGTATGACCAACGTATCGGGCAATACCGATAGGGTGATACAATTCTACAGCACATCGTGCGGAGGTACATCTATTTACTGTAATACGGCCGAGTCTGGCCTGTTGGGCACTTTGGCCGCAGGCACTTACTGGGTGCGTGTATTTACAGCAGCTGCCGCAGTAAACTCTGAATTTGATTTATGTATAGCATTGCCACCGGCAAACGATGCCCCATGTAATGCAACTGTTTTAGCATCGCCAGATTTGTGTAACCCTCTTGTGGGTACAACCCAAATGGCTACAGCATCGCAAGGCACAAACGGTGTGCCTGCAGGTTGTAACGGCAATGCCGATGATGATGTTTGGTATTCATTTGTTGCAACCAGCACAGCCCACACAGTAACTGTTGTAGGTTCAACAGGCTTTAATGCTGTTGTACAGGTTTATACACTAAGTGGTACATGCCCGGGCAGCGCTACCTACACAGCGGTTGCCAATTCATGTTCTAACGCTACTGGTGCAGGTGGTACCGAATCGTTAATTATCCGTGGCCTTACTATAGGTGTTACATACTATGTGCGTGTGCACGATAGCGCCGCAGGAGCGTCAACATCGCCAACATTTACTATTTGCGTAGTAGAAAACCCATTGGGTATTCCGGTTACCTATTACGACTTTGAATTAAACTCAGCACGTAATGTGACCTTTGAAAGTACTGTTGAACAATCAGTAAACACTGCAACTACATTTACCCGCACCGGAGGTGCGTTCTCTGGCCAGGCAGGTGCTGCAATTGCAGTGTATGGTGGTACAATTAATGGCCGTGCATTAAGAGGCACCCCTCCTGATGCATCAAGCTCACCAACAACAAATCCTAGCGATTATATTGAAGTTGCTTTAAATACATCAGGTTTACAAACCCTATCATTAGACTTTGATGTTTATTGTAATTACGAAGATTATATCATATTCCAATTGTGGCCTGATGTTGGCGTTAACTATAGCACCGATGGTGGCAGTACCTGGAATATTTTAGCATCGTTTGCTACCGATTGGGGTATATGGCAGTTCCCTGCCGATCCATTGATCTTACCTGCATCGTGCAACAATAACCCTAATGTTAAAATCAGGTTCTATGGTTTTAATACTGCAGGTGGTGCTGATTTTGCAATAGATAACTTTACCTTGTATGGAGCTTCAACCAGTGTTGGTGCAGGTGTTAAAAACCTTATAGACTTTAATGCACACTATACAGGTACAAAATCTAGCGGCTCCGGTTTAATGTACACTTTTGATAAGTTTATTGCTAACGGTTCAGGTAGTACTGTAAACCTTATTAATAGCGATATATCACTATCTAATGAGTTAAAAGTAACTAATAGTGGTACGCTTAATTTTGGTACAGGTGCAATACCTAGGTACTCTTTAAACACAGGTGCTTCTGCATTTAACTTAGACCCAACCGGTACTATTGGTGTTACAGATGCTGCCGGTATAACTACAACCGGTAATACAGGTAATGTTAGGTCTACCGGAGTGCGCACCTACAGCACAGCAGGTAACTATACTTATATAGACAATGCTGCACAGGTTACCGGCAATGGTATGCCAACAACGGTAAACAACCTAACTATTAATAATAGCGCTGGTGTTACTATAACCAATGCAGGTGCTACCGTTAATGGTGTGTTAGATTTAACAAGTGGCATATTAACTACCACCCTTGCCACCCATAATATTATTATTGGTGCAACAGGTAGTGTAAGCCGCACTGCAGGTTGGGTTTATGCCAACCTTCGCAAACCTGTTATTGCAGGCAACCCTGTAAGAAACTTTGAAGTAGGTAACCTTACAAACTATACCCCTGCTACATTAGCATTTACCGGTGTTTCTACTCCGGGCAACTACACGGTACGTGCAGTTATAGGCCAGCAACCAAACATTGGCACTTCTTGTTTAAGCACTACACAGTATGTTAACCAGTATTGGAAACTTGTTAACGGAGGTGTGTCTGCTACAAATTATGCTGCAACATTTGCATATACAGGAGCAGAACTTATTGGCGCTCCAACTGTAGATAACTTAGTGGTAGGCAGGTATAACGCCGGTTGGACATATCCGACTGTATCAGGCACCCCGTCAGCCACTGACTTAACTGCAGCCGGTATAACCGGTGATGGCGAATTCCAGATTGCGCAAGGTATTGTACCAAGCGTAACGCTGGCAGCAAGCCCATCGGGTGCAGTTTGTGAAGGTGCCAACGTAACATTTACAGCAACACCTACCAACGGCGGAACAACACCTAATTATGAATTTAAGGTTAATGGTACTCAGGTGCAAACTGGCACAGGCAACACATACGCTTCATCTACGCTAGTTACTGGAGATGTTGTAACTGTAGTGTTAACCAGCAATGCTAATTGTATTATTTCTAATAACATTGCTAACCCTGTATCGCCAATTACAATGACAGTTAACCCTATTCCTGATTTAACTATAACAAACCCAAGTGGGGTATGCGATGGTGGTTCGGTAGATATAACAGCATTAGGAGTTGTTACTGATAATAATAGTGTATCGGGATCATTAAGCTACTGGACAAACGCTGCTTGCACAACAGCCGTTGGCACACCTGCCGCTATAACTACAGCAGGCACTTACTATATTAAGAAAACAGCTACTTCTGGAGGATGTTTTGATGTAGAGCCCGTTTTGGTAAATATTTACCCTAAACCAGACTTGGTTATTGTTGCCCCCGCACCTGTATGCTCTCCTGGAACTATCGATTTAACAGCACCCGGTGTTGCGGTAGATGCAAATGGTACGGTTGGCTCTTTAACCTATTATGCAACAGCTGGAGATGCAGATGCTGGAATTAATGCAATTTCAAATCAAGCGGCTATATCTGTAGCTGGATTCTACTATATTAGAAAAACAACTAACACAGGCGGTTGCTATGATTATGATGCTGTTTATGCAGACATAGAGCAATTGCCTAGCTTAATTGTAACTAATCCACCGGCAGTATGTACCCCTGCAACAGTAGACATTACTAATCCTAGTTGGGTTAATGATTTAAATGGTACTATCGGTAGCTATAGTTACCATACTAGCATTGCTAACGCTAATGCTAATATAGCTATGGTTGGTGCTAATGCAATTTCGGCTAGTGGCACGTATTATATTAAGAAAACTACCTCTGGTGCAGGCTGTAGTGATGTTGAGCCTGTGGTGGTAACAGTAAGCAATGTGCCCAACCTTGTAATTACAAACCCTGCAGCAGTTTGCAGCCCGGCTACAGTTAATATAACAGCGCCGGCCGTTTATAATGATGCTAACGGTACTGCAGGTTTTGTAAATTACTATCCTACAAATGCGGATGCTACAGCAGGTACTAACCCACTAGCAACCCCGGCAGCTATATCTGCAAGCGGTACTTATTATATTAAGAAAACGACCAGCCTTGGCGGATGTACTGATATTGAGCCGGTACTGGTAACAGTACAGTCAGGGCCACAACAGCGCTTTGTTTATGCTGCCTCTACTACTGTATGTTCGGGTACATCGGGCACCATTCAGCTTATAAACTCTGAAAGTGGTACTACTTATCAGTTGTATAATACAACCGATGGTGCTAACGTAGGCTCTGCGCAGTCAGGTACAGGCGCTACATTAAACTTTAGCACAGGTGCTATGACGAGCGATAAGAGCTTTAAGATTATTGCAAGCCGTACTCCATGTGCAGCTGTTGATATGAACAGCGGCGCAGATGTTTCTATCTACGTGGTTAACACCGGCACATGGAAAGGCTCTGTTAGCACCGATTGGTTTGATGCAGGCAACTGGTGTTTAGGTGGTGTAATCCCAACTTCGTCTACCGACGTTGTAATACCTAATGAAGCTACTACCAACTTTGACCCAATTATAAATGCTTCAGGTGCAGTTTGCCGCACTATTAGTATTAACACAAGTGGTATAGCTTCTATAGCATCCAGCTTTAACTTAGATGTACATGGCGACTGGGATAACAGTGGTACATTTAACCCTGCTACCGGCACTGTAACATTTAAAGGAACAGGCAATACCAACATTGGCGGCTTTACCTCTCCACAGGTATTCTATAATTTAAAATCTGACAAAGGAACCAACACTACCCCTGTGTTAGACCTTGGTGTAGATGTTACCGTAAGCGGTGCTTTACAACCAACCAATGGTTTAATAAGAGTTAGTGGCGGCGATTTAACCTTGTCATCAGCAACAACCATAGCATCTACATCAGGTGTTGAGGTTGCGGGTGGTAACCTGGTTGCCGGTTCATTAGTCTTTACAAATAATGGTGCATTCCGCGTATCAAGCGGTAATGCTGCTATTGGCAGCTTAACTAACAATAGCGGTTCTACCTACCTTACAACCGGTGGTGTAACTACTGTTGCAAGCAACGTAGCTAATACTGGTTCAACTGTAACTGCATCGGGTGGTTCTGTAACTGTAAGCGGTACATGGAGCAATGCTTCAGCAACCACAGCAACATACAATGGTTCTACTATAGCAGTTGTAGGCAACTACAGCTCTACCGGCAGCTCAACAGTAAATGCTAACAGCGCAACAGTTTCTATCGGTGGCAACTATACCAATACATCGTCTACACTGTCTCTGGGTGGTGCTATAGTAGCTGTAAGCGGCAACATGGTTAACGCAGCAGGTACTGTAAACCAAACTGCAGGCTCTATCACATTTAATACATCAGGCGGCAGCTACAATGGCAACGCAGTGTTAGATTTTGATGGCGCCAGCAACATGAACATAAGCAGTGGCAACATTTACCTTGAACGTGCTAATGGTGGTTCGGGTAACGACCTTGTAATACTATCAGGCGCGGGTACTAAAACCATAACCGGTGGTACCTTCCATTTTGGTAACAGTTCAACCCCTGCAAGCCAGGTATTTAAAGTAAACAACAGCGCTGTAGACTTTAACAACCTGACAGTGTTTGGCACTAACACGCCAACAGTACAGTTGCTTTCTAATGCTGCAACCCGCAGTGCAGGTGTGTTAACCGTAAACGGTGTGTTAGACTTAAATGGCAATACCTTCACTGTTAAAAACGCTGCTACATCAGGTATCAGTGCTACTGGTTATGTATTGAGTGAGTTAACAAACACAAACTCTAAAATAGCCTGGAACATTGGTAACGGTACGGGTGCTTATGTGTTCCCATTTGGTACACAGGCAGGTAACCTTATACCATTTACTTTTGATGTAACTACCGCTGGTGTTGAAATTGGTGCAGGTAATGTAACTATTAGCACTTACCCTACAGCCAATAACAACACCCCATACATTAGCGGTGTTGCGCACATGGACTTTGAGGTGAGCGGTTTAGATGGTACTGATGCAACATTAGACCGTTGGTGGTTGATTGATGCAAATAATTACACTACCAAACCCGTATCAACTATGATATTTAAGTATGCTGATGATGATTTAACAGGAAACAACTCATTAGCAGAGACTAATCTTAAAGCACAGCGTTGGAATGGCAGTGGATGGGATGGCCCAACATTATTTGGCGGAAACAACAGTGCCAATGCCGGAACAAATACCGTTACTGTTAGCAATGTGTCAAGTTACTCTCCGTGGGTATTGCATGATGGTAACACCTTAGGTAATAGTCCACTTCCTGTTGAGCTGGTAGACTTTAAAGCAGCTTGTAACAACAATGAGGTAACCATTAACTGGACTACCGCTACCGAGGTTAACAACGACTACTTTACAGTACAACGTTCTACCGACCTGACTACGTTTGATAACATAGCCGTTGTAGCCGGTGCAGGTAACAGTAATATTTACCGTAATTACACAGCAATGGATCAATACCCTGTATCGGGCACGTCGTACTATCGCTTAATGCAAACCGACTATAACGGAGAGTTTGAGGTGTTTGACCCTGTTGCTGTTGTTTGCATGGCTAACGGAAGCGATGTTATAAGTATATTCCCGAACCCAACAGCAGACAAGCTTAATGTAACTATGACCCTAAGTGCTGCCGACCGTGGACGTATTATGATATACAACCCATACGGACAACTGGTAACTTCGCAATTTGTGGAGCCTGCCCAAGGGTTTAATACCTATAGTTTTGACCTAGGTAACCTGGCGCAAGGCCAATACCTGGTTAGCTTTATGATGGATAACAAAGTTCTTCCTACTCAAAGAGTTATTGTTAGCCGATAAATAGTTTATTGTTTTTATTATAAACACAAAAGGCGCCAAATGCGCCTTTTGTGTTTTAAAGAATGTTCTTTTTTGCAAAATTTTAAAGTCCGCCTGTAGCGGGCTTTTTAGGTATTAAGCACATTGATAATCAGTATTTTAACTACCGCCCTACGGTCTACTTTAGGAAAAAGGTTGACAGAATGTTTAACGTCAAACCAAAGTGTACTAAAATAGGATTATAAAGATTGGACATTTTCTTAAAATTAATTACAAAACAAAATATATATAACTTTAAATCCGAAAGTGTACAACTTTTTTTAACTCAAAA